>NZ_PHGS01000029.1:0-259311 GCF_003031125.1 Agrobacterium sp. LAD9
TTCAATTGTCAAAAAACAGACCGTATCAAACAGTCACAAAATCATTCCCCCAAAGCCTAAACCCCGGGAAACAAACAAGCTATCAGCCCATCCGCTTGATTTCTTTAGAACGAAAGTCGTCGTCGCCAGCAGCGCCGCCGCCCTCGTTCAGTGAGCGGACTTATAAATCCACCCCACCAAACAAGTCAACACAGCAATATCAAAAAAATCAAGAAATGTGACAGATCGCTGATTTTAAAAGGGAATTTCGTTTTCATCAGCCGATCGGCATAAAACCACCCCGCCGTGCCTGTGGTTTTGCACAGGAGAACAGCCCAACGGGCGGCAAGGCGGGTCTCGCGCCTTCTTTTAGCCCCCTTCCTCGCTAATTGCTTTGCCAACGAAGCGTTAATACGAGACATGCCTGCGCGTGTCCTTATATGGGCTGTTGCGGCATGTCCGCCGGTGCGTCGACCGATTTGACTCACGGCTTTGAAAGTTGCACACCTTCGCCTGAAGTTTCTGGAGAGCGCATGACCGACGGGGCACAGCTGGTATGACTGCGGATCGCAATGTGATCCGGTCGCTAGGCACAGAACCGCCAATTCTGGCGGAAGGACGCCGTGCACCCGATCGCCGCGAAATTTCGCTCAGATGGCTTTCCGGCACGTTCCTTACCGGCATTACCTCTTCCATATTGATGGGCGTGGCGCTGTTTGCCGCTCTCGACGGCCGCCAGCAGCTTGCCATTCCCGCCGAAGCCTTCGCCAAGGCGGATATGGGCAACAACGCTACGGAAGCCGCCCGTCGGGGCACACGCCTCGTCGCACCGAATATCGCGGCCCGGCCATCCGACCGGTCGATCATGGAAGTCTCCACCGTTATCAATGAAGGCGACAAGGAAGTGGTCCGCAAGGTTCCCTTCTCCCACGTCAAGATCCCGCTGGCGGCAAATTACGCCAAGCAGGACGACTATCCCGCCTTCGATCCCCTGAATATTTTCGCGAGCAACGAGGACAAGGACGCATCGGCGCCCGCACCAAGCCGGACTGGAACGATCTACGGCTCCGAGGTGGAATCCGAAGTCAGCCTGAAGACCGTCGCCTTTCCCGTTCAGCACTCCAAATATCCCTTCGCCGGCTCCCTGAGTTTCGACGAGGTTGAGGAGGCGGTACGTTCGAACGGCTCGATCCTGACGGATGGCAACGAACAGCTTGCCGCGCTTTATTACATCGACCCCCGCCGTTTCGATAATGATGAAGGCGATGTCGATATCACCGCCGGCCTCGCGGCCCGCGTCGTTGAACAGAACATGTCGGTTTCGACCCCGCAGTCAGCCTCGGTGCCCGTCAAGGAATATGCCGACGACGTGATCCCTGCCCGCCAGACCGAGACCATCGAGGCCGCCCTCTTTGGCGCCGGCTATTCGAAGGCGCAGTCGTCGGAAATTGCAGGCCTGCTGTCGCCGCAACTCCAGTCGAACAATGTCGAAAGCGGCGACGTGCTGCGCGTCGGCATTATTCAGGAAGACGACAAGAGCGACATCGTGCGCGTGAGCCTTTACCGCAAGGGCCGCCACGTGGTCACCATGGCCATTGATGACCGCAAGCGTTTCATCAAGGCCAGCGAACCGCCGAAGCTCGACGCGGTGGCGACCGCCTTCGACAGCACCCCGGCACCTGCCGCCGGTCGCGATCTGCCGAGCGTTTATGACGGTGTCTACCGTGCGGCCCTGGCTTACGGCATGAACCAGAGCATGGTTTCCCAACTCATCAAGCTTCTCGCCAGCAGCGTCGATTTTCAGGCGCAGCTCAAGCCGGCGGATACGCTGGAAGCCTTCTTCTCCGTGGAAGACGCGGATGGCAAGGCGACGGACAAGTCGGAACTGCTCTACGTCAACGCCAAGTTCGGCGACAACGAGACACGTTTTTATCGCTTCCAGAATCCGGACGATAACAGCATCGATTATTTCGACGAGAACGGCAAAAGCATCCGGCAGTTCCTGTTACGCAACCCCGTTCCGAACGGTCGCATGACGTCGGGTTTCGGCATGCGCCGCCACCCGGTTTTGAAATTCAGCCGCATGCATACCGGCACCGACTGGGCCGCGGCACGCGGCACGCCGATCATCGCGACGGGCAACGGCACCGTCGAGAAGGCCGGATGGGCCTCGGGTTACGGTAACCAGACGCTGATCCGCCATGCCAATGGCTATGTCTCTTCCTATAACCACCAGAGCGCCATCGCCAAGGGTGTCACCGAAGGCTCCAAGGTCCGGCAGGGTCAGGTCATCGGTTATGTGGGATCGACCGGCCTTTCGACCGGCGCGCATCTGCATTACGAGCTGATCGTCAACGGCACCAAGGTGGACGCGATGAAGGTGCGCCTGCCGGGTGGCAAGTCGCTTTCCGGCGATGCGCTCGCGCGGTTCTCCGATGAGAGAAAACGTATCGACAATCTGCTGAATATTGACGAAAAGCCCAATCAGGTGGCGAGCCGCTAATTCGCCGGACCTTTACCGCCCGAAAAGCTGCCAAATGAAAAGGGCTCCGTTTCCGGAGCCCTTTCGTTTTATGCCGCATCGGCCGTTTCGGCTTCGGCCTCGCCCTTTGCGGGCTTGACCTTGAACAGCAGCCGGTCGGTGCCCGAGGTCACCTTGACCCGCGAACCGTCAGGAACTTCGCCGCCGAGGATCATTTCGGCAAGCCTGTCCTGAACCGCCTTCTGGATCACCCGCTTCAGCGGACGCGCGCCGTAAGCCGGATCGTAACCCTTGTTGGCAAGCCAGCTGCGGGCATCCTCATCCAGTTCGAGCGAAATCTTGCGATCGCCGAGCAGCGAGATGAGACGCTTCAGCTGGATTTCGACAATTGCACCCATCTCATCGCGCCGCAGGCGGTGGAAGAGGATGATATCGTCGATACGGTTGAGGAATTCCGGCCGGAAATGCGACCGGACCCGCTCCATCACCAGATCACGAACCGAATCCACATCGTCATTGTCGCCCATCTGCGTCATGAATTCCGAGCCGAGGTTCGAGGTCATGATGATGATGGTGTTCTTGAAATCGACGGTGCGGCCCTGGCCGTCCGTCAGACGGCCATCATCCAGCACCTGCAGCAGGACGTTAAAGACGTCAGGATGCGCTTTTTCAATCTCGTCGAACAGCACGACCTGATAGGGCCGGCGGCGAACCGCTTCCGTCAGGGCACCGCCCTCTTCGTAGCCGACATAGCCGGGAGGTGCGCCGATCAGCCGGGCAACGGAGTGTTTCTCCATATATTCCGACATGTCGAGGCGAACCATCGCGGTTTCGTCGTCGAACAGGAAGCGGGCCAAGGACTTGGTCAGCTCGGTCTTGCCCACGCCCGTCGGGCCGAGGAAGATGAACGAACCGATCGGCCGGTTGGGATCCTGCAGGCCGGCGCGCGAACGGCGCACCGCTTTCGACACCGCCTGAACGGCCTCGCCCTGCCCGACAACGGACTTGGCAAGCTCGTCTTCCATGCGCAGCAGCTTTTCGCGCTGACCTTCCAGCATCTTGTCGACCGGAATGCCCGTCCAGCGGGAAACGACATGGGCGATATTGTCGGCTGTCACCACTTCCTGCACCATCGAACCGGCACCGCTGCTGTCGCGGGCTTCCGCCGCAGCCAGTTCCTTTTCGAGGCCCGGAATGATGCCATAGGTCAGCTCGCCAGCGCGCTGGAACTGGCCGTTGCGCTGGGCAATCGCCAGTTCGTTGCGGGCTTCGTCCAGCCGCTTCTTCAAGTCTGCGGCGTGGCCGAGCTTCTGCTTTTCCGCCTGCCAGCGGGCCGTCAGCGCATCTGCCTTTTCTTCCGTATCGGCCAACTCGTCCTCGAGCTTCTTGAGGCGGTCGGCGGAGGACTGGTCCGTCTCCTGCTTCAAGGCTTCGCGTTCGATCTTCAGCTGAATGATGCGGCGGTCCAACTCGTCCAGTTCTTCCGGCTTGGAATCCACCTGCATGCGAAGACGCGAAGCGGCCTCGTCCATCAGATCGATTGCCTTATCAGGCAGGAACCGGTCGGTGATGTAGCGGTTGGAAAGCGTCGCAGCTGCAACAAGGGCGGAATCCGAGATACGAACCTTGTGGTGCTGTTCGTATTTTTCCTTCAACCCGCGCAGGATCGAGATCGTGTCCTCAACGGTCGGCTCATCCACCAGCACAGGCTGGAAACGGCGGGCAAGGGCCGGATCCTTTTCCACATGCTTGCGATATTCATCGAGCGTGGTGGCGCCGACGCAGTGCAACTCACCGCGGGCAAGGGCGGGCTTCAGGAGGTTGGACGCATCCATCGCGCCATCGGCCTTGCCGGCGCCGACCAGCGTGTGCATCTCGTCGATGAACAGGATGATGCCGCCGGTTTCGGCCTGCACCTCGTTCAGCACAGCCTTCAGACGCTCTTCAAACTCACCGCGATATTTCGCACCGGCAATCAGCGCGCCCATATCGAGCGCCATCAGCTTCTTGTCCTTCAGGCTTTCGGGCACATCACCATTGACGATGCGCAGCGCAAGACCTTCGGCAATCGCCGTTTTACCGACGCCGGGTTCACCGATCAGCACGGGATTATTCTTGGTGCGGCGCGACAGGACCTGAATAGTGCGGCGAATTTCGTCGTCGCGACCGATCACCGGATCGAGCTTGCCTTCGCGGGCTTCCTCCGTCAGATCGCGCGCGAACTTCTTCAGCGCGTCAAAGCCCTGTTCGGCGTTGGCGCTGTCAGCCGTGCGGCCCTTGCGGATGTCGTTGATGACCTGATTGAGCGCCTGCGCCGTTGCACCCGCCTTCTTCAGGGAAGCCGAGGTGGAAGCGGAGCTTTCAATGGCAAGCGCCTGCAGAAGACGCTCGACGGTGACAAAACTGTCCCCGGCCTTCTTGGCAAGATCTTCCGCGGTCGAGAACACTTTGGCGAGCGGCGCGGTGAGCGAAAGGCCACCATTTCCACCGGAAACCTTGGGCAATTTCGCAAGTGCCGCATCATTGGCAAGACGCGCTTCCTTGGCGCTGCCGCCGGCGCGCTCGATCAGCGATGCCGCCATGCCCTGCTCGTCATCGAGCAGAACCTTCAGAACGTGTTCGGGCGAAAACTGCTGATGGTTTTCGGCAAGCGCAAAGGTCTGCGCCGATTGCAGAAAACCACGAACGCGCTCGGAGTATTTTTCAATATTCATAGTCGAACCTCCATAGACCGGCCCGCCCGCTTTCGGCACGGCTCCGGGTGTTAGGGTTGAGGCTCCCTCAAAAGGCAAGCCCCGCTACGACAGCCGTGTTCAAAGGATTTCACGATCGCCGCCTCTTGAAGGTCGGTTGCCGGCGAATGCGGCTTCCGTCCTTCCTGCACGAATATGGGAGGCATTTTCATCGGTTTAAAGGGGAGAAAATCCACCATCCGGGAAATTTTCATACGAACTGACAGGCGTCAATTCGCCGCGCGAAATCCACGCTGACGGCCAGCGGAATGTTCATAGCCAATCGCAAAAAACAAAAAACTCCGGCAAGCCGGAGTTTTTCGATCGCAGAGTGGTTTGCAGAAGCTGCTTATTCGGCAGCGTTCTCAAGCGTGGCAGGTGCAGCGTCGTCACCGGCCGGCGCATCTTCGCCTTCGGCGCCTTCCGCAGCGGCGGTGCGGCGCGGGCGGCGCGGGCGCGGCCCTGTTGCACGGCGTGTCTTCGGTGCACGTTCAGCCGCCGGAGCTTCCGCCTGCTGCTGCTCTTCCTCAACGGCCACTTCCATGGGAGTGCCTTCGATGACCGGCTGCGGCGCCTGGCTGGCGTCGTAAACCGGCGGCTGCTGTTCGGCGGCCACCTGCGGCTGGCGTGGCTGACGTTCCTGCCGCTCGCGGCGGTCCGGACGCTCACGACGCTCCTGGCGCGGTTCGTTCCGCTCAGTACGCTCCTGGCGTTCGGGCTGCTGCGCGCGCTCGACCTGTTCGGCCTGCTGCTGCGGTGCAACGACGCCTTCATCGCCGTCATTCACATCCATATCGTCGCCATCGGCACCGCTATATTCGCCGCGATCGTCGCGCTGGAAGCGTTCCTGCATCTGGGCCTGAGCCGAAGCGATGATGCGGTTATAATGTTCAGCGTGCTGCAGATAGTTCTCGGCGATCACGCGGTCGCCGGAACTCTGCGCGTCGCGCGCCAGAGCCGCGTATTTTTCCGCTATGTGCTGGGCTGTGCCACGGATTTTAACATCGGGGCCGGAGCTGTCATAAGTCCTGGTGAGCGGGTTGCCGCCCTTGCGGTTGAAGTTGTTGTTGTTACCGCCACCATTGTTATTGTTGTTGCTTCCACGCCCCCGGCCGCGCTTGTTTTGCTGTCCTGGCCTCATCAATTGCTCACCTGAATTCTGTTTTGCTGACAATCTGGTTGTTTTCATGCAATTCCGGGCGGAAAACCGCTGGAAATTTTTCCTGAAATTGCTCCATCACGCGCCTTGCCGAAGATAACCCCGGGACAAGACCTCGCGTATGACGACCGGCTGCGCAAATGCTGCACCGAGCCGCCTGCGAACAAAGTTTACTGATTCACATGCCGGAAACGCCCAGCCTTTCAGGGCTCTCAAAAGAACCCGCTTCGGGACTGACCCATACCCTGACGAATCTGTGTTCGTCCTCAGCCACCCAGCATGTGGCCGCAAACTATCCCGCTTCATGCGGAAATCCAAGCCTTTTCTTTTGCTGTGCAAAATATCCTTGCAAAAATCCGCAGACATATCGCGAACAACTATCTCCGGAAGGTCAAAACTCTGTCGTTACCGCCATAATCCTTCACGGCGTCCAGAAGAGAGAAGCCGTGGGAAGCAAATATAGCGGAAACATCAAGCCTTTGATCGAAACCGATCTCCACACCGACAATCCCGTTTTCCACAAGAAAGCGGCCTGCATCGGCAGCGATGAGGCGGTACGGTGCAAGGCCGTCCTGACCTCCGTCCAGCGCCGCCATCGGATCGTGGTTACGAACCTCTTGGTCAAGCGTTGCGACGATATCAGTCCTTATATAAGGCGGATTCGACACAATTATGTCAAAGCTGCCAGAGATTTTTTCAAACCAGTCGCTGCGTATGGTCTCAAAGCGCGCGCCAAGATCATTTCGGGCCGCATTCCTGGCCGCCGTTTCCAGCGCATCGGCGGAAATATCGCTGCCGATGCCGGTGGCATCGGGGCATTCTTTCAACAGCGCCAGACCGATCGCGCCCGTGCCGGTGCCCATGTCGAGAATGCGGGCGCTGCCCTTGGTGGAGATGGCTTTTTTCAGCTCCGGCAACAGCGTGTCGACCAGAACTTCCGTATCCGGCCGGGGCTCGAGCGTCTCCTTTGACAGAAGAAGATCGAGGCCATGAAATTCCCGGTGGCCGAGAATGCGGTGAACGGGTTCGCCATTCGCCCGCCTGTCGATCATGGTGGCGATACGGGCGCTTTCTTCCGGCGTAACGACACGATCAGGCTTCATCACGAAATCGGTCAATGAAAAATCGATGACCTCCGCAATCAGGAGCCGTGCATCGAGAAGCGGATCATCGATCCCTGCCGCCTGCAGCCTTTTGCGGGCGGCGGCAAGCGCGCTCGCGACACTCGCTTCGCCCGCCGTACTCAAAGCTGCTCGCCGAGCTGGGCAAGCTGACCGGCCTGATAATCGGCGATCAGCGCATCCACGAGTTCATCGATTTCGCCCTCGATCATCCGGTCGAGCTTGTAGAGCGTGAGGTTGATGCGGTGATCGGTGACGCGGCCCTGCGGGAAATTATAGGTGCGAATGCGCTCGGAGCGGTCGCCGGAGCCCACCTGGCTCTTGCGGTCGGCCGAACGTTCGCTCTCCACTTTCTGGCGTTCGATATCGTAAAGCCGCGAGCGCAGAACCTGCATGGCCTTGGCGCGGTTCTGATGCTGCGATTTTTCCGAACTGGTGACGATCAGACCCGTCGGAAGATGGGTGATACGGACCGCCGAGTCGGTGGTGTTGACGTGCTGGCCGCCCGCACCGGAAGCACGCATCGTATCGATGCGAATGTCTTCCGGGCGAATTTCGACGTCGATGTCTTCCGCTTCCGGCAGCACGGCAACCGTGGCGGCCGAGGTGTGGATGCGGCCGCTCGCTTCCGTTTCCGGCACGCGCTGCACCCGGTGTACGCCGGATTCGAACTTCAGCTTGGAAAATACCCCTCGCCCGCTGATCGTGGCGATGATTTCTTTGTAACCGCCCGCTTCACCCTCGCTGGCGGAAAGAACTTCGACTTTCCACCCCTTGGTCGATGCAAAACGCTCATACATGCGGAAGAGATCGCCGGCAAAAAGTGCCGCCTCGGAGCCGCCGGTGCCGGCGCGGATTTCAAGGATCGCGCTTTTTTCGTCCGCCGCATCCTTCGGCAGCAACAGGACCTGCATGTCCTTTTCAAGCTCGCCGATACGGCTCTCGATTTCCGGCAGCTCCATTTCCGCCAGGTCGCGCATATCCCTGTCGGTCGTCTTGTCAGCAAGCAACGCCTCGAGATCGGCCGCTTCGGAGACCGCCTTCTCGTATTCGCGGATTTTCTTCACTACCGGCTCGAGTTCGGAATATTCCGAAGCCAGCTTCACATAAACATCCGCTGCAGGCCCGGCCGACATACGCGCTTCGATCTCGCCGAAACGTCTTTCCAACTCGCGCATTTTTTCGACGGGAAGCTTCGCCACCAGTCACTCCAATATTGAAACAGGTCTTTTTAAATGGGAATGGAATGCGTCGCCGCAAAGCGTAACAACACCTCGCGCGCGCTTTCCAGCGAATTATGGTCGTCCAGCGCCGCGTTCAGCTCATCGGCAAGGCGTGCGGCATCAAGCCCGAGCAGCATGGCCTTCACGGGGCCGATCGCTGTCGGCGACATCGAAACCGAACGAAAACCGAGGCCAATCAAAGCCATGGCCGACAGCGGCTTGCTCGCCATTTCACCGCACAGCGTCACCGAAGTGTGGTGCCTTTCGCCGGCGCGCACGATATCGCGCAGAATGCGCAGGAACGGCTTGCCCAAATTATCGAAACGATCCGAAACACGAGCATTACCGCGATCCACCGCCATCGAGAACTGGAACAGGTCATTCGAGCCGACGGAGACGAAATCCACCTCCTGCATCAGCTCATCGAGCTGCCACATCAGCGAAGGCACTTCCAGCATCGCGCCGAATTGCAGCTTTTTCGGCAGCGCGTGGCTGAATTTCGAGAGATGCTGCACTTCCTTCTGGAGAAGGTCGCGCGCGGCGCGGATTTCGGACACTTCCGTCACCATCGGCAGCATCATGCGCAATTCAGCACCGGAGGCGGCGCGCAGCAGCGCGCGCATCTGCGTGCGCATCAGGCCCGGACGGTCGAGCGACAGGCGGATCGCCCGCCAGCCAAGCGCCGGGTTTTCCTCTTCCTGGCCGCGCATATAGGACACAACCTTGTCGCCGCCGATATCCAGCGTGCGGAAGGTGACGCTTTTTCCCTTCGCCTGCCGCAGAACGGACCGGTAGAAAGCCTCCTGCTCCTCGCCCTTCGGCATGTTGGAGGCAATCATGAATTGCAGCTCGGTGCGGAAAAGGCCGATGCCGTCAGCGCCGGATTCCTCCAGCTGCGGCAGGTCCACGAGAAGGCCTGCATTCATTTTCAAGTTGACCTTCTGGCCATCCTTGGTGATCGGCTCAACATTACGAAGCGCGCGGAACTGCTCCTGCCGCTTGGCGCGCAGGCGAACTTTTTCCTCATAGGCGCGCTGCAGATCCGACATCGGACGCAGATGCACCTGACCGTCATCACCATCGATGATGATGGGATCGTTATTTTCAGCAAGTGCGACGATGCCCGTCGCCTGCCCGATGATCGGAATGCCCATGGCGCGCGCCACGATGACGACATGGCTCGTCACCGCGCCGTCCTCAAGCACAAGACCGCGCAGTTTTTCGCGCGGATAATCCAAGAGTTCGGCGGCACCCATGGCGCGAGCCAGAACGATGGCGTCGAGCGGGAAATCCTGCTCGGGACCACGCCCGCCGAAACCGATGAGCTGGCGCAGCAGCCGGTTGGCGAGATCGTCGAAATCATGCATGCGTTCGCGCAGGTAAGGATCGGTCAGGCGCATCATGCGCGCCTTGGTGTCGCTCTGCACCTTTTCGACAGCCGCTTCCGCCGTCAGGCCGTTGCGGATCGCCTCTTCCATGCGGCGTACCCAGCCCTGATCGTGGGCAAACATGCGATAGGTTTCGAGAACTTCGCGATGTTCTCCCTCTGTCGGCACGTCACGGCGCTGCAACATGTCGTCGATCGACAGGCGTAGCGACCCAATGGCATCGGCAAGACGCCGGATTTCCGTATCCGCATCTTCATTGAGGAGATTGGTGACGACAATGCGGGGATCATGCAGCACGACGTGACCAAGACCGATGCCTTCGCCATAGGCGTCGCCATCGATGGAAACGGCACGCGTCAGATCAAGCTCCACACCGGGGCGGGTGATCTTTTTCAACTCGCCGCTCGCCACTATTTCAGCGATAAGCATCGCGGTTGTCTCGAGCGCTTCAATTTCATCCTCCCGGTATGTTCGGCTGGCCTTGTTCTGGACCACAAGAACGCCAAGAGTGCGACCGGAGCGCAAAATCGGCACGCCGAGGAAGGAATGATAAATTTCCTCACCGGTTTCAGGAAGATAGCGGAAAGCCGGATGCGCCTGCGCATCGGAAAGATTGAGCGGCTGGGCCGAAGCGGCAATCGTGCCGACAAGACCCTGCCCCATTTTCAGCTGTGCGAGATGCACGGCATCCTTGTTGAGACCTTCGGTGGCGTAAAGTTCCAGCACGCTGTCGGAGCGCAGCACGTAGACCGAGCAAACCTCCGCCACCATGTTGCTGGCAATCTGACGGACGATCTGGTCCAGACGGTCCTGCGGTTCAAGGTGCTCCGCCATCATTTCGCGCAGCCGCTTGAGCAGGACGCGCGGACCTGCGGAAAGGTCTCTCATCGCGTTTGCTCCCCGACGCTTCCGATCCGAATGTCATAATATTCGAGAATCAAAACGTCATTTAAAAATTTATAGCGCGAGAAGCGCGTCCCGCAAGGGACACGCTTTCATGAAACGCCACATCGGAAGAACGCAACTCCGAAGAATCGGAGCATCGGGAACCGATGTCTCGGCTTCAAGCCTTATCGAGGCCGTAGGCGGAATGCAAAGTGCGGACCGCAAGTTCGGCATAGGCGCCGTCGATCAGGATCGAAATCTTGATCTCGGACGTGGTGATGGCCTTGATGTTGATATTCTTCTCGGCAAGCGCCTTGAACGCGCTGGCGGCAACGCCGGCGTGGCTGCGCATGCCGATGCCGATGACGGACACCTTAGCAAGGCCGGTTTCGTTCTGTGCGACGTCGAAGCCGATCTGGGCCTTGTTGTCATCCAGAACCTTCAGAGCCTTGGCAACATCGCCCGAGGGAACGGTGAAGGTCATGTCGGTGCGCGAACCATCTTCGGAGATGTTCTGCACGATCATGTCGACATTGATATGCGCTTCCGCGAGCGGCCCGAAGATCGCGGCGGAGACGCCCGGACGGTCGGCCACGCGGCGCAGCGAGATCTGTGCTTCATCCTTGGCATAGGCGATGCCGGTTACGACTTCCTGTTCCACGATTTCATCCTCGTCACAAATCAAAGTACCGGGCGGGTTGATGAGGTCGCCCATGCCCGGCGCATCGGGATCCTCGAAACTGGAGCGAACGAAGGTGCGCACCTTGTGTACCATGGCAAGCTCGACGGAGCGAACCTGCAGAACCTTCGCGCCGAGAGACGCCATTTCGAGCATTTCCTCGAAGGCGATCTTCTTCATGCGGCGAGCCTTGGGCTCGATGCGCGGATCGGTGGTGTAGACGCCATCGACGTCAGTGTAAATGTCGCAGCGATCCGCCTTGACGGCGGCAGCGATGGCGACAGCGGACGTATCCGAGCCACCGCGACCGAGCGTCGCGATGCGATTATCCGGGCCGATGCCCTGGAAACCGGCAACGACGGCTACCTGGCCTTCGCCCATGCGGTGGACGATATCCGAACCGTCGATCTCGAGAATGCGGGCGGCGCCATGCGCATTGTCGGTGCGGATCGGAATCTGCCAGCCCTGCCAGGAGCGCGCATTGATGCCCATGGATTGCAGCGTGATCGCCAGAAGACCCGATGTCACCTGTTCGCCTGATGCGACAACCGCGTCATATTCGCGCGCGTCGAAGAACGAAGCGGCGTTGGCGCCGGCAACCTTCGCGGCGTTCTGCACCCAGTCCACCAGCTCATTGGTTTTGCCGGACATGGCGGAAACGACCACGGCCACTTCATGGCCGGCATCCACTTCGCGTTTCACATGCCGTGCGACATTGTGAATGCGTTCGAGGTTCGCGACGGACGTGCCGCCGAATTTCATGACAATGCGAGCCATAGCCTTGACCAGTACCATCCCATTTTCCCGCCGGCTCCCTCTGGAAACGGACGGACAAGAACAAACCCAGTCGGCCCTTCCTGACAAAGAGCCTCAAGTTGCGGGTCTCTTAGCGAAAAGGCGGGGGGCACGCAATGCCGTTTATGAACCATGCGGTACGCCTTTTTCGGGAGCCTGAGCATGGAACAATGGCGCAATGAAGCGCCGGCGGGATAAAGCACACGCAAAAGAGCGTACCGCAGTGCACTGTACAAACGGGCCCATTCGCAGTATGAGCGCGGCAATGCAACCGGCCAGATGGCCGAAATGGCCTGTATCGGCTGCCCCGGAGACTTTAGGACCTATTGGTTTCGGGCGGATGCGGGCAGCTTCATATCCGAAAGACGGTAGATGACAGACACCCAGGGTATCGCCCCGGCGATCGCGCAGGCGTTGGAAAAACGCGGCTACAAAGATTTGACCCCCGTGCAGCAGGCCATGCTTGCGCCGGAACTCGCCGACAAGGACGCGCTGGTTTCCGCGCAGACCGGTTCCGGCAAGACGGTCGCCTTCGGCATCGCGCTTGCGACCACGCTGCTGCGCGACGACAACCGCTTCGGACAGGCTTCCGCGCCGCTGGCGCTTGCCATTGCGCCAACCCGCGAACTGGCCATGCAGGTCAAGCGCGAACTGGAATGGCTTTATGAGTTTGCCGGTGTTTCCATTGCCTCCTGCGTTGGCGGCATGGACATCCGCAATGAGCGGCGGGCGCTGGAGCGCGGCGCGCACATCGTCGTCGGCACGCCCGGTCGTCTCTGCGACCACATCAAGCGCAATGCACTTGATCTGTCCTCCATCCGTGCGGTTGTGCTTGACGAAGCCGACGAGATGCTCGACCTCGGTTTCCGCGAAGATCTGGAATTCATTCTGGAAGAATCGCCCGACGATCGCCGCACGTTGATGTTCTCGGCCACCGTGCCGCGCAGCATCGCCAAGCTTGCCGAAAGCTACCAGAAGAATGCCGTGCGCATCGCCACTGCTTCCGAACAGAAGCAGCATGTGGATATCGAATATCGCGCCATGCTGGTGTCCCCGGCAGACCGCGAAAACGCCATCATCAATGCGCTGCGCTTTTATGAAGCCCGCAACGCCATCGTTTTCTGCTCCACCCGTGCGGCCGTCAACCATCTGACAGCGCGACTGAATAATCGCGGCTTTGCCGTCGTGGCGCTGTCGGGCGAATTGACCCAGAACGAGCGCACCCATGCGCTGCAGGCCATGCGCGATGGCCGCGCCCGCGTCTGCGTTGCGACCGACGTTGCCGCGCGCGGCATCGACCTGCCGGGTCTCGAACTCGTCATACACGCCGACCTGCCGACCAATTCCGAAACGCTTCTGCACCGCTCCGGCCGTACCGGCCGCGCCGGTCAGAAGGGCGTCAGCGCCATCGTGGTGCCGGTCAACCAGCGCCGCAAGGCAGAACGCCTGCTTGAGGGCGCCAAGGTCAGCCCCGCATGGGTTCGTCCGCCTTCCGCCGAAGAGATCGTCGAGCGCGACGGCGCCCGGCTTCTGGCCGATCCGTCGCTGACCGAAGCTGTAGCCGACGACGAACGCGATTTCGTCACCAAGCTCCTGGAACAGCATGGCGCGGAAAAGGTCGCCGCCGCTTTCGTGCGTCTTTACCACGCCGGACGGTCTGCACCTGAAGACATCACGGAAGTCTCGCTGGACAACAGCCGCAAGCCGCGCCGCGACAGTTTCGAGACGGTCGAAAACGATGCCCCGCGCCGCGAACGCTCCGATTTCGCCGATAGCGCGTGGTTTTCGCTGTCCGTCGGCCGCAAGCAGAGCGCCGAGCCGCGCTGGCTCATCCCCATGCTCTGCCGCTTCGGCAAGATCACCCGCCAGGATATCGGCGCGATCCGCATGCAGCAGACGGAGACCTTCGTGGAACTGGCGGCCGATGCCGTCGACCGTTTCACCTCCGCCATCGGCAAGGACATGATGCTCGAAAAAGGCATCCGTCTGAAGGCGCTGGAAGGCAAGCCGGAAATAACCGGCGGCTTCCGCGAAGATACGCGTCCGGCCAAGGCCCAGCGCAAGTTCAGCAAATCGGACAATGCGGCCGCTCCCCGCGACGACCGCAAGACTGACGACAAGCCCTGGAAAAAGAAAAAGCCCTTCGGCGACAAGCCGAAATACGAGGGCAAGAAGGACAAGCCCTTCGAAAAGCGTGGACCGAAGCCGACAAAGGGCTGAGGTCGACCCTTCGCAAGCCTCAGAAATTTCGGATCCCGTTCATTCGGGGCCTGAGGCCGGCGGCAAGGTTTCTGCCGTCATGCCGGCCTTGAGCCGGCATCCAGCCACGGCGCGTCTGCGCCGTGAGAAGACTCTCCCGCGATCAAGGACTTGATCGCGCTGGACCCCGGACTAAATCCGGGTGACGGTGGGGTGCTACGAATTCGCCAAACTATTTGGGTCGCCTCCAACAAAAAGCCCCGCTTTCGCGGGGCTTTTTTATTTCCATCAATCAAAACGCCGGCAATCAGAACTCCAGCGCGCGGTCGCCGTTTTCGTCCTTGATGCGGTTCGGAAGACCGATCTTGTTCAGAATGTTCAGGAACGGCTTCGGCGGCAGTTCTTCAACGTTCGCCATCTGCTTCACGTCCCATTCGCCTGTCGCAATCAGCATGGCGGCGGCGACCGGGGGAACGCCGGCGGTGTAGGAAATGCCCTGCGAGCCGACTTCCTCATAGGCTTCCTTGTGGTCAGCCACGTTATAGATGAAGACTTCGCGTTCCTTGCCGTCCTTGATACCCTTGACGATATCGCCAATGCAGGTCTTGCCGACATAATCGGGCGCCAGAGAAGACGGATCGGGCAGCACGGCCTTCACCACCTTGAGCGGCACGACTTCAAGGCCTTCAGCCGTCTTGACCGGCTTCTCCGACAGGAGGCCGAGGTTCTTCAGCACGGTGAAGACATTGATGTAGTGATCGCCGAAACCCATCCAGAAGCGCACATCGGCGCCGTCCATGTTCTTGGACAGCGAATGCACTTCGTCGTGGCCCGTCATGTAGGCCTTCTGCTTGCCGACGACAGGCAGGTCGAATTCCTGGCCGACTTCGAACATCTGGTTCGTCTGCCACTCACCCTTCTGCCAGGAATAAAC
Source organism: Agrobacterium sp. LAD9 (assembly GCF_003031125.1). Taxonomy (NCBI): domain Bacteria; kingdom Pseudomonadati; phylum Pseudomonadota; class Alphaproteobacteria; order Hyphomicrobiales; family Rhizobiaceae; genus Agrobacterium; species Agrobacterium sp. LAD9. Next base: position 15,577 of record NZ_PHGS01000029.1, read on the forward strand.
AACACCGGTGAATTCGCGGAAGTTGATTTCCGGATCGAAGTTGGTGGAGAACCAGCGGCCGTGGCTGCCGGCATTGATATCGACGATATCGACCGAGGTGACCTTGTCGAAATAGTCATCCTTGGCAAGACGCGCATAGGCGTTCACCACACCCGGATCGAAACCGACGCCGAGAATGGCGGTAATGCCCTTTTCCTTGCACTCTTCCGCGCGCTTCCACTCGTAGTTTCCGTACCACGGCGGCGCTTCGCAAATCTTGGTCGGATCCTCGTGGATCGCCGTATCCATATAGGCAACACCCGTGTCCATGCAGGCACGAAGAACGGACATGTTGACGAAAGCCGAACCGACATTGATGACGATTTCTACGCCGGTTTTTTTGATCAAGGCTTTCGTCGCCTCGATATCCATCGCGTCAAGCGCATGGGCCTCAAGTTTCACATCAGTCTTGAGGCTCTTCTTTTCGCGTACGGACTCGACAATCTTGCGGCACTTTCCCAAGGTCCGTGACGCAATATGAATGTCTCCCAATACATCGCTGTTCTGGGCGCACTTATGCGCCACGACCTGTGCTACGCCACCGGCGCCGATGATCAGAACGTTCTTCTTCATTTCAGGTGATGCCTCCTTTTCCCCGCAGGGATAAGCTTCGTTGGATGTTGAAACAGGGTTTAAGACAGGCTTTGCTCGAAATCGGCAAAGTCGAATTCACGAACGGCGCGCACGGTGCCGTCCAGTTCCTTGATGGCGATCGCCGGCATCTTCACGCCGTTGAACCAGTTCTTCTTGACCATGGTGTAACCGGCCGCATCCTGGAAGGAGATGCGGTCACCGACCTTCAGCTCCTTGTCGAAACGGAAGTCACCGAAAATATCGCCGGCGAGGCAGGACTTGCCGCAGACCATATAGGGATGTTCGCCCTCATTCGGCGATACCTTGGCGGTTTCGCGGTAGATCAGCAGATCGAGCATATGCGCTTCAATCGAGCTGTCGACGATGGCGAGGTTCTTGCCGTTGAACAGCGTGTCGAGAACCGTCACTTCGAGCGTCGTGCTCCTGGTGATCGAGGCTTCGCCCGGCTCCAGATAGACCTGCACGCCGTATTTTTCCGAGAAGGCGCGCAGACGGTCGCAGAACTGGTCGAGCGGATAATTGTCGCCGGTGAAATGAATGCCGCCGCCGAGGCTCACCCATTCGGCGCGCGACAGCAGCGATCCGAATTTTTCCTCGATCTGCGTCAACATGCGGTCGAACAGCGAGAAATCACCGTTTTCGCAATTATTGTGGATCATGAAGCCGGAAATGCGATCCATGACCTTGTCGACCTTGGCGACATCCCATTCGCCAAGGCGGCTGAAGGGGCGCGCGGGATCGGCAAGATCAAAGCTCGAGGAGCTGACCTGCGGATTCAGACGCAGACCGCGCGTGATGCCGGAAGCCTTGTCCGCGAAACGCTCGAGCTGACCGATCGAATTGAAGATGATCTTGTCGGCATTCGCAATCACCTCGTCGATTTCATAATCGGCATAGGCGACGGAATAGGCATGGGTCTCGCCGCCGAATTTCTCGCGGCCGAGACGCACCTCATAAAGCGATGACGAGGTGGTGCCATCCATATATTGCGACATGAAATCGAACACCGACCATGTGGCGAAGCACTTCAGCGCCAGCAGCGCCTTGGCGCCGGATTTTTCCCGCACATAGGCAATCTTCTCCATGTTGCGAAGAAGTTTTGTCTTGTCGATAAGGTAATAGGGCGTCTGGAGCATGTCGTTTCACATATTGATTGAAGTCAAGGTACGTCTCGATGATGGGCCTTATATGATGCTTGTGACAGGAAAACAAATGTCCGGCACCGAATTCCCGGAAAATAGCCCCCGAGCCGAAATGCCTGTGAAGAAAACACCTTCCCTTGCGGAACCAAGCCGGCATGGGCGCGTTTGAATGACGGACAGGCGGGTGTTTCGGCCGCCGTAACGAAGGTTCGTGAGCGGCGGCAATCTGTAACGTACCGCCATTCCCATCAACGATGTTCAGGAAGGACTTCACCTATGGCAAGCGTGCGTAGCAACGTGAATGACAAGATCCAGCAATCCCTCGAAAACGGTGATGCAGCCGATGTGGCGGCGCAGCTCGCCCAGCTTCGCGAAGATCTGGCAAATCTTGCCAAGAGCGTGAAGGCGCTCGGCGTCGGAGCATCGCACGAGCTAAAGGCGCAGGCAGCCCGTGTGGCCGATGACGCGCTGACCGCGTCCGGCGAAATGGCCGACAGCGTCCGCAGCGAAATCTCCACGCTGAATGACAATCTGACCGACCACGTCCAGAAGAACCCGCTGCAATCGCTCGGCATCGCCGTCGGCGTCGGTTTCGTGCTCGCCCTTCTGACGCGTCGATAAGGCCGCGCTCATGCTTGAGGCATTGCTGGTCTATCTGGGGGAGACCCAGCGCGAAGGGCGCGTCGTCACAAGGCGATTGCGCGCGACCATAATCCTGTCGGTTCTGACCGGGATATTCTTTCTGATCGCCTTCATCGCCGCCGTGGTGGCGGGGTCCATCTATCTTGCCCGGCATGTGGGTGCAGGCCCTGCGGCGCTGGTCGTCGCCGGCACGGCATTTCTGCTCGGCGTCATCATGCTGGTGGCGCTGGCGATCGTCAAACGCCCGAGAGTCTATGCCGCACGACCTGCTGTCGCACCTTTGACGGCAGCGCCGCTGGCCGCAGCGCCGCTGGCCCTGCAATCGCTGCTGACACTGGCGATCCAGGCGCGTCCCTATGCAACGCTCGCCGTGGCTGTCGCGGCCGGTTTTCTGGCCACCAGGGTCAATACGAAAAAGTCCAAGTAATTTCTTGGCGACACGGCAAGGCAAACCGCGCATCCAGACGATGGATGCGCGGTTTTTTTTATGTTACCCGCGAAGGATAGACTGGTTGATGGCATCCTGCGCCACGCCGCCCTTATTTGAACAAAGTGACATAGAGTCTCGGCGCGTCCGTAATTTTCTGAAAGGCAATTGATGAAGAAGAAAGTCCTTGTCGTCGGCGGTGCCGGCTATATCGGTTCGCACACCTGCCTTCTCCTGTCTGAGCGAGGATATGAACCTGTCGTTTTCGACAATCTGTCCAACGGCCATGAGGAATTCGTCCGCTGGGGACCCTTCGAACAGGGCGATATTCGCGACCGGGCGCGGCTGGACGAGGTCTTCGCCAAACACCGGCCGGAAGCCGTTCTCCACTTCGCCGCACTGATCGAAGTCGGTGAATCGGTCAAGCAACCCGTGGCTTTCTACGACAACAATGTCATCGGCTCGCTCAACCTGCTCTCCGCCGCCATCGATGCCGGCGTCACGTCATTCGTTTTCTCCTCCACCTGCGCCACGTATGGTTTGCCGGAACAGGTGCCGATCGACGAGACGCACCGGCAGGCGCCGATCAACCCCTATGGCCGCACCAAATGGGTGGTGGAGCAGGCGCTGAAGGATTACAGCACCTATAAGGGGCTTCGCTCCGTCATGCTGCGCTACTTCAATGCCGCGGGCGCGGATTTCGAAGGCCGCATCGGCGAATGGCACAAGCCGGAAACCCACGCGATCCCGCTTGCCATCGAGGCAGCGCTCGGCCGGCGTCAGGGCTTCAAGGTGTTCGGCACGGATTACGACACGCGCGACGGCACCTGCGTGCGCGACTATATCCACATTCTCGATCTCGCCGATGCGCATGTACGGGCGGTGGATTATCTGCTCGCCGGCGGAGAAATAGTCGAACTCAACCTCGGCACCGGCACCGGCACCACGGTGAAGGAACTGCTGGCGGCGATTTCGGAAGTCTCCGGCCGCCCCTTCCCCGTTGAATATACCGGACGCCGCGACGGCGATTCCACGACGCTTGTCGCCAATAATGACAAGGCGAAAGAGGTTCTGGGCTGGGAGCCGCGTTATTCCCTGGCCGACATCATCAAATCCGCCTGGGCGTGGCATTCCTCCCGCAACGCCGGGGAGTGAGTAATCAGCGACCAGATACAAAAAAGACACCGGCCTTCTGGCCGGTGCCTCCCGCGGGACGGCTGATGAAAGCCGGTCCCGCTCCTGCCTCCCAGGTATGGGAATTAGGGCTTGGTGGCGGACGTCGTCGTGCTGTCGGGAGCCGCCGGCACTGCCGCATTCTTTTCGCTGGCCTTCTGTTCCAGCGTCTTGAATTCGGGAGCGGCCTTCAGAGTTTCCGCCGTTTCCGTCGTCGTCAGGCGGATCGTGCCGTCCTGCGCATTACGTGTCATCGTTACCTTGTCCATGGGAACGGCAACATCCTTTGCACCGATCCCCAGGAAGCCGCCGACGCCAATCACAGCCGCAACGAGACCACCATCTTCTTCCATGATCAGGTTGGTGACGTTACCGATGCTTTCATCAGCCGCAGTATAGACCGACTTGCCGATATAGTCGTTGGCGCTGATCTGCGTTTCGCCCTGTTCGGTCAGATAGGCACCGCCCATCGTTGTGGCCGCGCTATCATTGGCCGCAGGAGCCGCAGGCGTCATGGGGGTGGCAGGGGTTGCCGGCTCCGTCTGCGCGCTCGGATTTGCCGGCGCAGGCTGGGTGGTGCCCTGAGCGATGGCCAGCGGCGCGAAAGCCGTCGTGCCCATCAGGGCGGCGGTGACGAGTATCGTAAGTTTCTTAGCCATTTCGTACCTTCCTTTCATCGTTCTCAACTGGCCGGCGGGGATGAATTTCATGTCCGCTTTTCGGCCGGTTCGTCTGGCAAACGGGTTGGTCGTTGAAATAGTTCCGATTTTTTCAATCACACCGACGCACAATTGCGGCCTGCCGCAACAACCGAAGGTAAAAATCAGGCATTGCTAAAGGGGGATGGCACGGTATTATCCGTGTCGTAACAATGCCATAACTGCCGGAGTTTTTTGTATGCCTCGACCCGGCGACAGACTGAAAGACATGATCTCGGCTTTGCGTCGGCGCAGTGCGAATTTTTTCCCGACCGCCTCCATCGGCACCTATCTGGTGGTGATGGCGACTGTCATCACGCTCCCGCTCATTCTTTTCGGCGGCTATCTGATGCTCCGCCTCGAGGCGGAAAAACGCGACGACCTGCAGCGGGAAACCATCGAGGATGTGCGGGTGGTCTCCCGCAACATCGACCGCCGCCTGCAGGAAATCGCCACCTCGCTCAATCTCCTGTCGCAATTTCCGGAACTCGAGAACGGCAACCTTGCTGCATTTCAGGGACGCGTCGCAGACAGCCTGAAGCGGGAGGGCCTCTACGCCATTCTCGCCACCAAGGACGGCCAGCAGCGTCTCAACACCCGGGTGCCCTATGGCCAGCCACTCGGCAAGGTGCCGGAGGAAGCCAATCTGGCCAGGGCGGTCGACTCCCGTCGCATCACCGTCTCGGACATGTTTTTCGGCACGACCAGCAAGGAATGGGTGTTCAACGTTACCATGCCACTTGGCCCGGAACTGGATTCGGCCGGGGATGCCCTGATCCTGACGCAGAATGCCAGCGACCTCAGCCGGCTGATCCCCACGGAAAACCTGCCGCGCAACTGGGCGGTCGCCATTATCGACGGGACCAATCGCGTCGTCGTTTCCAGCGCGCAGGATGAGGCGGAAGTGGGCAAACCCTTCGTCAACCCTGACGTACTCTCGGAAATGCAGGCCTTCAGCGGCAATTTTTTTGACGGCAAAGGTAATCTCTATGCCTATGCCCAATTGCCGGGCTGGCAATGGAGGACCGTGATGTGGGGGCCGCTTGCGGCGAGCCAGGCGGTGCTGGTGGATACATGGCGACAGATGATGATCGGCAGCCTTGTGCTGGTGCTGATCGCCATTGGTGGCGCCTATCTGGTCGGCCGGCAATTGCGCAGCTCCATTCGTGACCTGACCCTGATGGCCGAGCGCATCGGCGAAGGCGAAATCGTCGCCCCTGTCGATACCAAGATAAAGGAAGCGAACCAGGTCGCCATCGCACTCTCCAACGCGTCTTTCGACAGAAGCCAGTCGGAAGAGCGGCTGCAATTGCTGCTGCACGAACTGGTGCACCGCTCCAAGAACATTCTGACGCTGGTTCAGGCGATGATACGGCAATTGGGGCGCGAGAATAAAAGCATTCCGGAATTCCAGAAGGAGGTGGATCACCGCCTGCGCGGTCTTGGAATGTCGATCCGGGCATTGGCGGAGGTTCAATGGCAGGGCCTGCCTATCCGCAAGCTGATCGAGACCCACCTCGATGTTTTCGGCACCGTGGCGCAGCGCATCGTGCTGGTGGGAGATGATTTCATGCTCTCCCCGGAAGCGGCGCAGAATTTCGGCCTGGTGATCCATGAGCTGACAACGAATTCCATCAAATATGGCTCATTGTCGGTTCCATCAGGAAAAATCACGGTGCGATGGCAGTCGCTTGAAAAGGACGGGCGGCAGATGATCCATCTCGTCTGGACCGAAACGGGCGGACCACCGGCGAGAGAGCCAAGCCGCAAGGGCTTCGGCACCACGGTCATCAAAAGGCACGCGGAAGGCGCCTTCGGCGGGCAGGTGGTGACGGAATATCGCGAGTCCGGCTTCGAGTGGTCTCTGGAAGCGCCGATCCGTTATTTCACGCCAAAACGATCGGAACAGACAGGCACGCACTGAGGCTGTCCGCTGGCGGACCGTCTCCGCCATACGGATAGAAAAAAGCAGCGAAAAATGGCTGATATCTTGCGTAATGTTAAAAAAACGCATTTTTCGGGAACCGAATCCGGCCATGCGTGTTTTTACTGCAGGCCAAGCAATTCCCCCGTCCCCGCCTGAAGCTTGGCTGAAAATAAACAGGTTTCACCCCTGAAAACCTGTCATAAAAATAGCACGGCTCTTTCATGGGCCGTGCTTTTTGCTTTTTATCTTCACGAAATGGAAGTTAGACCCGGCTCTGCGAGGAATAGACGGATTTCAGGCGTCCGCGCTGTCGCCGGAGGGAAATCTCAGCCGGTAGACGATCCGTTCAGGCGTCAACTGATACTCGGCGCTTCCCCCCAACGCAGACGGAACCACCTTTTCCAGCACGACGCTGCCGAAACTGCCGCGCCGGGCCTCCGCCGGCTCTTTCGACGGCATCATCGGCTCATTCCATTCGACGACATAAAAATCACCCTCCTGGCGACATTGCAGGGTTATGGGCGGGTGGTAGGCAAGATTGCCGCTATGGCTGACGGTGTTGACAACCAGCTCATGGAAGGCAAGTCCGATATAGAGCGCACCATTCGGGTTGAGGAGAAGGTTCTCCCCTTCCATATGGATGAGGTTCGGATATTCCGGCACGTAAAGATCAAATTGCTGGCGCAGCAGCTCGAATATACGCGCACCCCGCCAGTCCGAATCCGTGATGAGATCCTGACTTTGGGCAAGAGCGTGCAGCCGCCCCCGGAACTTGCGCAGAAAATCATCCTTGGTGAGGCTGAAGCGGGCCGTCTGGCCGGCGAGGCTCTGGATGATCGCCAGCAGGTTCTTGGAGCGGTGGCTGACTTCGCGCAACAGCGAGCGCAGAAGCTGCTCGCGCCGCCTTTCCGCCGTCACTTCGCGAATGGTGGTTTTCATCACCACCTGGTCCGTTTGGTTGAAGGTGGAATGGACTTGAAACTGGAAGACGCGATCATTGCCGGCATTGACTTCCAGCATGCCGCGGCTGCCCGCCGTGTGCATGTCCTTCTTGAGTTCGGCAAGCCGCGCTGACAGATCGTTGCCAAACAGATTTTCATCTGTCGGATGGGAATCTGCCGGAAGTTTCCAGACATCCGGCAGATTGGCCACGAATATATAGTCGCGGTTCCAGTCCTGCAGCATGACTGTCTCACCCGAATCGAGCAAGGCGAGGACGAGCGAGTCGTGAAGTTCGCTTTCGTTCCTCTCCGCGTTATGCCATGCCAGCCGATGCAAATTCATCTCCTTGCAGAAAGCCGCGGGGCATCCCCACGACCGTAACCGCCAACGCCCGGGCACCAGACTGGTTCCCGGTCAGTCCGCGGTTTCGGCAAAATTCACGCCGCGACGCGTGAGCTTTCGTTGAAAAACAGGGCCTGGCTGATAAGCGCTTTCACCATGTCCGGATTAAACGGCTTCGTCACAAGGAAGGTCGGCTCCGGCCGCTCGCCCGTCAGAAGACGTTCGGGGAAAGCCGTGATGAAGATCACCGGGAGGGTGGTCATCTGCAGGATGTCCTTCATCGCATCGAGACCGGAGCTGCCATCGGCGAGCTGGATATCGGCGAGGATCATCTTCGGCTGGGTGCGATGGAAGAGCTCGAGCGCTTCGGTGTGGGTGCGGGCAATACCCGTGACACGGTGGCCGAGATCGGTGACCATCTGTTCGATATCCATGGCGATCAGAGGCTCGTCCTCGATGATCATGATATCGGTCGCCACCTGCCGGGCGATTTCAGACGCCGCCTCGTCGATCAGCTTGCCGACCTGATCTTCGGAGACCTTCAGAACCTCTGCGGTTTCCGATGGCGTGAATTCTTCGACAGTCGTCAAAAGGAAAGCCTGACGGGCCAGCGCCGGCACGGCGGAGAGGTTGGCCGAGGCGCGTTTTTCCCATCCAGACAGGTTTTCATCGGTCTTAATATTGATCGTGACGGAACTAAAGATCGATACGAACAATTGATAGAGCGAAACGCGATCGCCGCTTGTCTGCGGAAAAATGCTGATATCGGCGATCAGAGCTTCGAGTGTTGCCGCAACATAGGCATCGCCCGTGGATTGAGAGCCGCAAACGGCACGCGCGAACCTGCGCAGATATGGCAGGTGCGGTGCGATGCGTGTAGAAACTGACATGGAATTCTCCCCTTTCATGCGGTCTGCAGCGCAAACCCAAGATAGCAACGTGCGCATCGCAAAAATAGTTCCGGATCGCCGGAACTATTTTTTTCACCGCGCATTATTTGCCACGACACAAAAGGAATACCGGACGTTATGAACATATTTCAATCGGACCAAGAATCTCCGGACAATCCAGCCGCCCCCCAGGTCCCGCACTCCGGGCGGGCGGTGATTTCCCGTAAGCTCAGGGAGCTCTACGATGCCGTTCAGGAAGAGGGCATCCCTGACAAATTCCTCGATCTTCTCGAGAAACTCGATGAAGCCGAAAATAAAGCCAAAGCCAAGGCTTCGGAGGAATGATGGCGAAAGAGCCAGAGCAGACAGAATACAATTTCAAGCGGGAAATGCTGGCGGCGCTGCCAAACCTGCGGGCATTCGCGATATCGCTTATCCGCTCCAGGGATCGTGCTGACGACCTCGTGCAGGACACGATCATGAAGGCCTGGGCCAAACAGGACAGCTACCAGCCTGGCACCAACATGCGCGCATGGCTGGTGACGATCCTGCGCAACGAGTTCTATAGCCAGATCCGCAAATCCGGCCGTGAGGTGCAGGATACGGACGGGGTCTATACCTCGCGCTTGTCAGTCCCGCCCGAACAGCATGGTTCGGTGGATCTTCAGGATTTCCGGGCAGCACTCGCAAAGTTGCCGGATGACCAGCGTGAAGCCATCCTGCTGATCGGCGCCTCGGGTTTTGCCTATGAGGAAGCCGCCGAAATCTGCGGCTGCCCGGTCGGCACGATCAAGAGCCGTGTCAGCCGCGCAAGACTGCGCCTGCAGGAATTGCTGGGCATCGAAAACGAAAACGAGTTTGGTCCGGACGCGCAGATGAGCGCGGTCACCGCCGCCGCCACGGCGCGCTGAGGAAACTGAACAGCCAAAACGGGCAGGCAGTCGCCTGCCCGTTTTTTTATGTCCGCTTTTCAGATGCCGGTTTCCTTCACCGATTGCATGACCACGAATGTCGAGGTGTTGGAGACGGATGGCAGGCTGGAGATCTTCTCACCGAGTACCCTTCGGTATTTGCGGATATCGCTGGTGCGCACCTTCAGAAGATAATCGAAGGCGCCGGCGATCATGTGGCACTCCTCCACTTCCTTGATCTTGCGCACCGCCGTGTTGAACTCCTCCAGCGCCTTTTCCCGCGTATCGGAGAGTTTCACCTCAGCGAAGGCGATGTGATCGACGCCGAGCTTCTCCGGGTTGAGCATGGCGCGGAAGCCGAGAATATAGCCCTCATCCACCAGCCGCTTAAGCCGCGTCTGGCAGGGCGTCTTGGAAAGGCCGACCCTTTTCGACAATTGCAGAACGGACATGCGCCCATCCTCGCTGAGCGCTTCGAGAATCTTGAGATCGAAGTAGTCCAGACCGTCTGTTCTCTGACTGTTTGCCATGTGATTTCACGCCAAATCTGAAAAATAAAAGTTCATATTGCCTGTTTTATCCTGAAAATAGGGCCATAGCAATTTCTGCGATGATGATATTGTCTGCGACAGGATGACAAGCGGCGGGCGGAGGACACGCTGCCGCCGACGGTCTGTCTTCAACAGCTTTTTCAGGATTTTCAGAATGGCCGATGGTGCAAGCAACGCCGGTGTAATGGCGAACGGTATCTTCCAGAATTTTGCACCGCCGGTGCGCGAGCAGAGCCTGCTACGCAAGGCAATCACCGCCGCCTATCGCCGCCCCGAAGAAGAATGCCTGACGCCGCTGCTCGACGCGGCAACGGTGACGACTGAAGAGGCGAAAGCCATTCGCGACACTGCCCGAAAACTGATCGAGGCATTGCGTGCCAAGACCAAGGGCACCGGCGTCGAGGGGCTTGTGCAGGAATATTCGCTTTCCAGCCATGAGGGCGTGGCGCTGATGTGCCTTGCCGAAGCGCTGCTGCGCATTCCCGACACCGCCACCCGCGACGCGCTGATCCGCGACAAGATCGCGCGCGGTGACTGGAAATCCCATATTGGCGGCGGGCGCTCGCTCTTCGTCAATGCCGCAACCTGGGGGCTCGTCATCACCGGCAAGCTGACCTCGACGGTCAATGACAGCGGCCTTTCGGCGGCGCTCACCAAGCTGATCGCCCGGGCCGGCGAACCCGTCATCCGCCGTGGCGTCGACATGGCCATGCGCATGATGGGCGAGCAATTCGTGACCGGGGAGACGATCGGCGAAGCGATCAAGCGTTCGAAGCCGTTGGAAGAACAGGGCTTCCAATATTCCTACGACATGCTGGGCGAAGCCGCGACCACCGCGAAGGATGCGGAGCGTTATTACAAGGATTACGAAAACGCCATCCACGCCATCGGCAAGGCGTCTGCCGGCCGCGGCATCTATGGCGGGCCAGGCATTTCGATCAAGCTTTCGGCGCTGCATCCGCGTTACGCCCGCGCCCAGGCCGAGCGGGTGATGGCGGAGCTTTTGCCGCGCGTCAAATCGCTGATGCTGCTCAGCAAGAAATACGATATCGGCCTCAATATCGACGCGGAGGAAGCCGACCGGCTGGAACTGTCGCTTGACCTTCTGGAGGAACTGGCGCTCGACAAGGACCTCGCCGGCTGGAACGGCCTCGGTTTCGTCGTGCAGGCCTATGGCCGCCGCTGCCCTTTCGTTCTGGACTACATCATTGATCTCGCCCGCCGTTCGGGACGCCGCATCATGGTGCGCCTCGTCAAGGGCGCTTACTGGGACGCGGAAATCAAGCGCGCGCAGGTGGAAGGGCTGGAAGATTTCCCGGTCTTCACCCGCAAGGTCCACACTGACGTCTCCTACATCGCCTGCGCCCGCAAGCTGCTCGCCGCGCGCGATCTGGTCTTCCCGCAATTTGCGACCCATAACGCGCAGTCCATGGCGACGATCTACCATCTCGCCGGTCCTGACTTCAAACTCGGCGACTACGAGTTCCAGTGCCTGCATGGCATGGGCGAACCGCTTTACAGCGAAGTCGTCGGCAAGAAGAAGCTCGACCGGCCCTGCCGTTTTTATGCCCCCGTCGGCACCCATGAGACGCTGCTGGCCTATCTCGTCCGCCGCCTGCTGGAAAACGGCGCGAACTCTTCCTTCGTCAACCGCATTGCCGATCCCGCCGTACCGGTGGATTCCCTCCTGGAAGACCCGGTCGCGGTGGTCAAGGCCTACGCCGTTCCCGGCGCACGCCACGACCGCATCGCAGCCCCCGAAGGCCTGTTCGGCCCGGAACGCAAAAATTCCGCCGGCCTCGACCTCTCCAGTGAAACGACGCTCTCCGCACTGGACAAAATCCTGAAGGCGGGTGCTGCGACCGAATGGAAAGCCACAGCGCCGCAAGCGGGCGGCGAAACGCGCCCGGTTCTCAATCCCGGCGACCACAATGATATCGTCGGCCATGTGACAGAACCGACGCAAGCCGATGTCGAAACCGCACTGCAGCGGGCGGCAGCCTCGAACTGGCCTTCCACCCCGGTGGAAGAACGCGCCACCTGCCTGGAGCGCGCCGCCGACGCCATGCAGGCCGAAATGCCCGCCCTGCTCGGCCTCATCATGCGCGAGGCGGGAAAATCCATGCCGAACGCCATTGCCGAGGTGCGCGAGGCCATCGACTTCCTGCGTTATTATGCGGCGGAAGCCCGCAGAAACTTCAAATCAGGCGAAACGCCGCTCGGCCCGGTCGTCTGCATCAGCCCGTGGAACTTCCCGCTCGCCATCTTCATCGGCCAGGTCACGGCAGCACTGGTTGCCGGCAATCCGGTTCTGGCCAAGCCCGCCGAAGAAACGCCGCTGATCGCGGCCCAGGGCGTGCGCCTGCTGCATGAGGCCGGCGTTCCGCAGGATGCCGTGCAGCTTCTGCCGGGTGACGGCAAGACGGGGGCCGCACTCGTCGGCTCCCCGCTGACGGCGGGCGTGATGTTCACCGGCTCGACGGAAGTGGCACGGCTCATTCAGGGCCAGCTTGCCGGCCGGGTTCTGGCCAATGGCCAGCCGGTTCCGCTGATTGCCGAGACTGGCGGCCAGAACGCCATGATCGTCGATTCCTCGGCGCTTGCCGAGCAGGTCGTCGCCGATGTCATCGCGTCTGCCTTCGACAGCGCCGGCCAGCGCTGCTCGGCGCTGCGCATTCTCTGCCTGCAGGAAGATGTGGCGGATCGCACGCTGACCATGCTGAAGGGCGCGCTGCATGAGCTGCGCATCGGCCGTACCGACCGGCTTTCCGTCGATGTCGGCCCTGTCATCACCGCCGAGGCGAAGGGCATCATCGAAAAGCACATCGAGGGCATGCGCGGGCTCGGCCACCGGATCGAACAGATCGAGCTTGCTGGAGAAACCGGCAAGGGCACCTTCGTGCCGCCGACGATCATCGAGATGAAATCGCTGGCCGATCTGAAGCGCGAAGTCTTCGGGCCGGTGCTGCATGTCATCCGCTTCAAGCGCGACAATCTCGACCGGCTGATCGACCAGATCAACGCCACCGGCTATGGCCTGACCTTCGGCCTGCATACGCGTCTTGACGATACGATCCAGCACGTCCTGTCGCGTGTCGCGGCCGGCAATCTTTATGTGAACCGCAACATCATCGGCGCGGTGGTCGGCGTGCAGCCCTTTGGCGGACGCGGCCTTTCCGGTACCGGTCCCAAGGCCGGCGGCCCGCTCTATCTCGGCCGCATGACGCAGGAAGCGCCGAGGATCGACCGCGTTGCGAGCCAGCAGGATCAGGCAGCCGTAGATCTCGCACGCTGGCTGGACGAAAACGGCGAAACTGTCGCGGCCGAAGCCGCACGGCAGGCGGCAGCACTTTCCGGCCTTGGCTTCGAAACCGAGCTGGCGGGTCCTGTCGGCGAACGCAACGTCTATGCGCTGCATCCACGCGGCAAAATCCTGCTGGTGCCGGCCACTGAACAGGGGCTTTACCGCCAGCTTGCCGCGGCGCTTTCCACGGGTAACTCGGTTGTCATCGACAATGCGTCGGGACTGGAAAAATCCATTTACGGACTGCCCGCAACCGTGACCTCACGGATTGTCTGGGCGGATGACTGGGCAAAGTCCGGTCCCTTCGCCGGCGCACTGGTCGAGGGTGATGCGGCGCGTATCGTGGCAGTCAACAAAAAGATCGCCGCCCTGCCCGGCCCGCTGGTTCTCGTTCAGGCCGCGACAACGGAAGCGCTTACCAGTGAAAGCCAGCCCTATAATCTCGACTGGCTGGTCGAGGAAGTCTCCGTCAGCGTCAACACCACAGCCGCCGGCGGCAATGCCAGCCTGATGAGCATTGGCTGATGATATTGTCCGGCGGGGCCTTCGGCCCTGCCGGTTCATCCTTTATCAGCTGACATCACCACGGCCGAAGAGCTGGTTCAGAACCTGCTCTTCCAGTCTCGCAAATTCCGCCGTGCCGTGGCGGCGCGGGCGCGGCAGTTTCACATCGAGATCGAGCGCGATGCGCCCCTCATCGATGACGACGATGCGATCCGCGAGCGCGACAGCTTCCGAAACGTCATGGGTGACGAGGACGGCGGTGAATTTCTGCTTGCGCCAGATGCGCTCCAGCAGAAGCTGCATTTCGATGCGGGTAAGTGCATCGAGCGCGCCAAGCGGCTCATCCAGCGCCAGGATCTGCGGATGGGCGACAAGAGCGCGCGCCAGCGCCACGCGCTGCTTCTGGCCGCCCGAGAGCACATAGGGCCATTCGCCCGCCCGGTCCTTCAGGCCCACCTCATCGAGAATGGCAAGGGCCTGCTCCTTTGCCGCCTCTCCTTTGGCGATGCCGGTCAGCCCCACGGACACGTTATTCGCGATACGCTCCCACGGCAGAAGACGCGGCTCCTGAAACATCATACGGGTGCGGCTCGATGGGTCTTTCGAGACGGTTCCGGTCGTCGGCGTGTCGAGACCGGCCAGAATACGCAGGAGCGTGCTCTTGCCGCAGCCGCTTTTGCCGATGACGGCCAGAAACTCGCCTTCCCGCACATCGAGATCGATGCCGCGCAGAACCGGCTTGTCACCAAAGCTCTTCGTGACGTTGCGGAAGCTGAAGGCGACCTTGCCATCGGTCGATTTCGTGCGGTGTTCGGTCTTCGCCTCCGTTTCAGGCGGAATGGGTGGCCGGGCATCGGGGCGTCTCAGCGTCGTCACATTACCGGTCGACATGGGTTACCTCAGACTTTCTTGAAGGCTGGATGCCATTGCAGGAAGATGCTTTCGAGGAAGCGGGCGAAACTGTCGGCCAGCTTGCCGAGAAGCGCATAGATGAGGATCGACAGCACGACGACATCGATCAGCAGGAACTCGCGCGCCTGCATGGCCATGTAGCCGAGGCCGGAGGAGGAAGAGATGGTTTCGGCCACGATCAGCGTCAGCCACATGATGCCGAGCGCGTAACGCAGGCCGGTGAAGATGGCGGGCAGTGCGCCGGGCAGAATGACCCGGCGAAACAGCGTGAAGGGCGACATGCCATAAGTGCGGCCCATCTCCACCAGTTGCGGATCGACACCCTGAATGCCGAGCAGCGTGTTGATGTAGATCGGGAAAAACACTCCCAGCGCAACGAGAAAGAGCTTCGCCTCCTCATCGATGCCGAACCACAGGATGACGAGCGGAATGAGCGCCAGATGCGGAATGTTGCGGATCATCTGCAGCGTCGTATCGGTGAAGCTGCGGGAGAATTTGGAGAGGCCATTGGCCAGCCCGAAAATGAAGCCGATGGAACCGCCGATGGCGAAACCGGCGAGTGCGCGGGCGGAACTGACGCCGATATTGGCGACAAGCTCACCCGAGAGCAAAAGCCGCCAGAAGGCTTCCGCGACAGCGGAAGGGGCTGGAAGGACATTGGCTGAAATCAGACCGATGCGCGCTGCAACCTCCCATGCTACAAGGATGAGTGCGGGGAGCAGCCAGCCTGTGATGCCGCCAATCTCGATACGCTTTCCGGTGCTCACGGCGTTTCCTCCGGCTCAGTTCGTCGCGCCCGACCAGACGGCATCCTTGATGCTGATCTGTTTCGGGATCAGGCCGAGACGATAAAAGCGGTCGGCGGTTTCCTGCTGGCTGGCGACGATCTTGTCGTCGATCTTGGTAATGCCGAATTCCGAGCGGTTCGCGGCCAGCGTCTGCGCCTCCAGCGGAACGCCCGTCACCTCATGCAGGGCGGTAGCAACCTTGTCGCGATTGGCGGCGGACCATTTCGCCGCCTCGCCCAGCGCATCAATGGTGGTGTTGATGGTGTCCGCATGGGATTTGGCATAATCGCGATTGGCGAGGAAATAGGTGCTGACCGCAAGCACATCGCTGGTGCGGGCAAGCGTCACCGGCTTGTAGCGGGTTTCGGCGATCGCGTAGAACGGATCCCAGACGGCCCAGGCCTCAATCTTGTCGCTGGCGAAAGCGGCCGCGGCATCGGCGGGGCTGAGATAGACCACCTCGATATCGCTGAACTTCAGCCCGTTCTTCTCCAGCGCCGCGACCAGCAGATTGTGCGCGCTGGTGCCTTTGCCGACGCCGACCTTCCTGCCCTTCAAATCGGCGACCGACTTGATGCCGCTTTCGGGCTTGGTGAAGATCGCCTCGCCCTTGCCGTTAGAGGGAAGAGCCGCGACATAAACGATGGCCGAACCCGCCGCCTGCCCGAAGATCGGCGGCGCATCGCCGGTCCAGCCGACATTGATGGAGCCGACATTCAAAGCCTCCACCAGCGGCGGGCCTGCGGTGAATTCGACCCAGGAAACCTTCACGCCCTTGGCCTCGAGCGCCTTTTCAATGACGCCCTGCTGCCGGGCGATAACCGGCAGGCCGGTTTTCTGATAACCGATCTTCAGCTCTTCCGCCGCCTGCGCCTGCAGCGGCAGGACGGAGAATGCGGCGGCAACAAAAAGGCTGGCGGAAAGCGCACGGCGGGTGATGGCTGGCATTTCATCTCCTTGTCACCAGCCCCTCTGGCCGGTTCACGATATGGAGCAATGCTAGGGTTTTCCAGTAAAACGATAGAGAGACGATAATTCAATATGAGCGATATTGCGGGAATAAAATTCCGCGCAAATGCGTCTTTTCCGCAAATCGTCTCGGGCACCCTCGTCTGACCCATCAAATAGAAATGCCGGCGCGGATGACGCCGCGCCGGCACGATGGATCAATTTTTCTATCGCCGAGGCGATTATTCGATATCGAAGGAAACGCCCTGCGCCAGCGGCAGCGCCTTGGAGTAGTTGATGGTGTTGGTGGCGCGGCGCATATAGGCCTTCCACGCATCCGAACCGGATTCACGGCCGCCGCCGGTTTCCTTCTCACCGCCGAAGGCGCCGCCGATTTCCGCACCCGAGGTGCCGATATTGACGTTGGCAATGCCGCAATCGGAGCCTTCCGACGACAGGAACCGTTCCGATTCCTGCATGTCGCGGGTGAAGATCGATGAGGAAAGACCAGCAGCGACGGCGTTATGGTCGTCTATCGCCTGATCGAGATCGCTGTATTTCATGACGTAGAGGATCGGCGCGAAGGTCTCTTCCAGTACCGGTCCCGCCTGCTTCGGCATTTCGACAAGCGCCGGCTTGACGTAATAGGCATCCGGCGCACCCGTATCCACACGGCCGCCGCCATTCACCACGCCATCATGGACTTTCGCCGCTTCGAGCGCCTTCTGCATGCCGTCGAAAGCCGCCTTGTCGACCAGCGGGCCGACGAGCGCCGATGTTTCCAGCGGGTTGCCGACGGAAACGGAGGCATAGGCCTTTTTCAGGCGCGGCACGAGCTGGTCGTAAACGCTGTCATGCACGAAGAGACGGCGAAGCGTGGTGCAACGCTGGCCGGCCGTGCCCATGGCGCCGAAGGCGATGGCGCGCAGCGCCATGTCGAGATCGGCGGACGGGCAGACGATACCGGCATTGTTGCCGCCAAGCTCCAGAATGGCGCGGGCGAAGCGTTTCGCCAGACGCGGGCCGACATCGCGGCCCATGCGGGTGGAGCCGGTGGCCGAGACGAGCGGCACCTTGGGATTGTCCACCAATGCCTCACCCACGGCGCGGTCGCCGATCAGCAGCTGGGACAGGCCTTCCGGCGCATCGCCGAAACGGGCGGCGGCACGCTCGAAGATGCCCTGAACCGCCAGCGCCGTAAGCGGCGTCTTTTCCGAAGGCTTCCAGACAACCGAGTTGCCGCAGACGATGGCGAGTGCCGCATTCCACGACCACACCGCGACCGGGAAATTGAAGGCGGAGATGACGCCGACGACGCCGAGCGGATGCCAGGTCTCCATCATCCGGTGGCCGGGGCGTTCGGTGGCGATGGTGAGACCATAAAGCTGGCGGGAAAGGCCGACTGCGAAATCGCAGATATCGATCATTTCCTGCACTTCGCCGAGGCCCTCGGAGGGAACCTTGCCTGCTTCCAGCGAGACGAGACGTCCGAGATCGGCCTTGAAGGCGCGCAGCTCTTCGCCGAGCAGCCGGATCAGTTCGCCACGGCGGGGCGCCGGTACATTGCGCCATACCTTGAAGGCGGCATCGGCCCTGTCGACCACGGCGGCGACACCTTCGACCGAGATGGTCTTGAGGCTCGCGACCTGTTCACCGGTCACCGGGCTGAAGGAGGCCATATCGCCGCCGGTATAGAGATCGCGGGCAACGCCCATCCTGTCGAGCAGGGCCGCGGCTTCCTGTTTCACGTCGAGCTTCGTGGTCGCATCCATGTCCATCGTCCTTTTGGCTGAAAGGGGAGGAAAGGCCGTTTTGATACGGCGCTTTCAACTCCCGTCACTCGTCTTTCCCCGAATTTGTCATTCGTTCTTTGAAACTGGCGTTTTGCACCGTTCCATTCTTTCCCGTAATCATATATGGCCATAATGACCCTTTTCCAATGAGGAAAGCGGGTAAGTTGATGCGAGAATGGAATGGATCCGCGCAGAAGACTGGTCCCTGACATCGTTACCCTGCAAGCGTTCGAATGCGCGGCACGGCACGGCAATTTTACGCGTGCTGCGGAAGAACTCAACCTCACGCAGAGCGCGGTGAGCCGGCAGATCGGCGAACTCGAAGCGCAGACGGGAATGCAGCTGTTCGAGCGCATCCGCAGGCGGGTCGTGCTTTCAGAGGCGGGGCGCAAATTCCTGCCCGATGTGCGGCGCCTCCTGCAGCAATCCGAGCAGCTGATGGTGCACGCGGTTTCGGCAGGAACATCGCAGGCATCGCTTTCGGTCGCGACACTGCCGACATTCGGCAGCCGCTGGCTGATGCCGCGCCTCTCCCGCTTCATCGAGACCAATCCTGATATGACGATCACGATCGGCTCACGATCGCACCCCTTCGATTTCGACGAGGAAGGGTTCGATCTCGCCATTCATTATGGCCAGCCGGTCTGGGCGCATGGCACCTGCACATTTTTATGCAATGAGGTGATCGTGCCGGTTGCGAGCCCCGCCCTGCTGCACCGCGCCGGCGTGAACCGGCCGCAGGACCTGACCGGGCAACCACTCCTGCATGTGACGACGCGACCGAAACTATGGACGGAATGGCTGGAGATGAACGGGGTGACGGCTGATAATGCGTATCAGGGCAGCCGTTTCGACCAGTTCTCAATGATCATCGAGGCTGCGGCGAGCGGCATCGGTTTCGCCCTTCTGCCGAAATATCTCATCGAGGCTGAGATCGCCTCCGGCCGCCTCGAAATCGTCTTCGACATCCCCCTTCAGACCGACAAGAGCTATTACGTCGCCCTGCCCGAAGGACGGCAGGACAATGCGCTGGCCCGCGCTTTTCAGGCCTGGCTGCTCGATCAGGTCGGCAAGCCGGTCTAGTCCGTTATCCGTTCACCTCACAGGGAAACGTCATCCAACCCCGGAAGATCAGGACCGACAGGCACGATGCGGGTCGGGTTGAGCGCCTTGATGGAATAATAACCGCGCTTGATATGGTCGATATTGACCGTGTCACGCACGCCCGGAACGTTCAGCACCCGCATCATATAGGCCTGCAGGGCGGGATAATCGGCGATGCGGCGGAGATTGCATTTAAACAGGCCGTAATAGGCGGCATCGAAACGCACCAGCGTCACAAAAAGCCGGACATCCGTTTCGGTCAGGAGATCGCCGAAAAGGAAAGGCCCGCCTGAGACGAGGCGGCTTTCAAGCTCCTGAAGCGTCGCGAACACGTCGGCGAAGGCTTCTTCATAAGCGACCTGCGTGGTGGCAAAACCGGTTCTGTAAACGCCGTTGTTGAGCCGCGGATAGATGTGGTCGTTGAGAGCATCGATCTCATCGCGCAGCGCTTCCGGATACAGGTCCACGCCATTGTCGGCCAGAGCGCCGAAACCGGAATTCAGCATGCGCAGAATATCGGCGGATTCGTTGTTGACGATCGTCTTCGTCTTTTTATCCCACAGAACCGGCACAGTGGCGCGACCGGTATAGTGCGGATCCGCGCTGGTATAGACCTCATGCATATAGGTAAAGCCGTTGAGCGTATCGCGATCCGAGCCCGGATAGTCGCCGAATTTCCAGCCCTCGTCGGAAAGGGCGGGCTCGACAACGGAGACCGAAATCACCTCTTCCAGCTTCTTCAGCTTTCGGCCGATCAACGTGCGCGATGCCCATGGGCAGATCAGCGCGACGTAAAGATGATAGCGGCCGGGCTCAGCGGCAAAACCACCCTCACCCGTTGGTCCAGCCGAACCGTCAGGTGTCACCCAGTTGCGGAAGCCCGAGGTCTGGCGGACAAAGCCGCCTTTCTTGTCGGTCGCCTGCACCGGATGCCAGTCAGCGGTCCATTTTCCATCCACGAGCATTTGCGGCTCCCCGTTCATCTAAAGATGAAAGCCTTATGGGCCGGGTCACCACCGCTTCACAAGCCGCGCTTCGGTTGACGCACTGTTTCCGATCGGCGGATGGGCTCAAAGGCGATTGCGGAAAAACGGGTTCCAGCGCACGGTGCCCAGTCTCACCTTTTCGCGGATCATCGTGAGCAGCCCCGATGCGGCGATGACGCTCAATCCCAGCACCGCCATGGCGTCAGGATATTCGTGGAAGAAGGCCATGCCGATCGCCACGGCCCAGAGGATTTGCGAATAATGCGACGGCGCAATCTGGCTCGCCGGCGCGATACGGGTTGCGACCAGAAGGGTGATCTGCCCCGTTGCCGTGCAAAGCCCGATGAAGGCGAAGGCCAGAAGCTGGTGCAGATCGGGCATGACAAAATCGGGGATGGAGGCAATACCGTTGAAGGTGAGGCCATAGATCAACAGCACGCCCATGATCGAAGTCCGCTTTTCCTTGCCCGCAAGTGAGCGCAAAAGCACGATGGTCATGGCCGCCAGGAACGCGACGCCGATGGCGGCGATATGCCCAAGTTCCAGCGTCTTGAAGCCCGGCCGCACGACGAGGATGACACCGACGATGCCGGCCAGAACCGCCGCCCAGCGCCAGGGGCCGATATTCTCCTTCAGCACGACGGCGGAAAGGACGGTCACGAAGAGCGGTGACAGGAAGATCAGCGCATAGGCTTCCGCCAGCGGAATGGTGGTGAAGGCATAGATGCCTAACATACCGGCGAAGAGGCCGGAAATGGCCCGGCCATGCACGGCGAAAGGCCGGCTCATGCGCCAGAATTCACGCCATCTTTCCTCGCGCGGCTTGCTGAAGAAGATGAAGATGCCGGAAAAGAGGATGCTGAAGAAGCCGATTTCGAAAACGCTGATCTGCGATCCAAGCGACTTGATGGTGGCATCGCCCAAGGAAAAGGTCGCATAAGCGAACAGGCCGAGCAGAAAACCCTTTTGCATTTGAACGTCCCCGAACACCGACCGCAACGCAAAGCTTCCCCCGGTCGCGTGAAGCAACCCGGACGCCCCTTCAAGGGGCAGACAGTCTGGCAGATTTGATCCTCACCCTATGGCTAGACCCGGCTACCTATGAGTGCAAGCCGCAAAACAGGCAAAAATGCGCGATCTCACCGCATCGATGCAATCGGCTGCAAGGTGCGGCAAATTTGTCCCGCCACAGCCATCACATCACCGTCATGGAAAGAGGTTAGCCGGTGTTGATCGTGGCGCTTGGCGACGGGCATGAAGGCGGCTAAGTATGTCATGGTATTTTTCACCCGCCGATTTCCCCGGCCGGTGTCGCTGCGTTAACATGACCTCGCTAACCGAAAGGAAAAAGAATGCGGATTGTGATGATCGGTTCGGGTTATGTCGGCCTCGTGTCCGGCGCGTGTTTTGCAGATTTCGGCCATGACGTGGTCTGCGTCGACAAGATGCCGGAGAAGATCGAAGCCCTGAAAAACGGCCATATCCCGATCTTCGAGCCGGGTCTCGATGTCATCGTCGCCAACAACGCCAAGGCTGGCCGATTGAGCTTCACGACGGATCTTTCCGCTGCGGTCGCCAATGCCGAGGTCGTCTTCATCGCGGTCGGCACCCCCTCGCGGCGCGGCGATGGCCATGCCGATCTCGGTTATGTCTATGCGGCGGCGAAAGAGATCGCCCATGCACTCGACGGATTTACCGTCATCGTTACCAAATCCACTGTTCCCGTCGGCACCGGTGACGAGGTGGAACGCATCATCCACGAGGAAAACCCCTCGGCCGATTTCGCCGTGGTCTCCAACCCGGAATTCCTGCGCGAAGGTGCCGCCATTGAGGATTTCAAGCGGCCGGACCGCATCGTCGTCGGCCTTTCGGATGAGCGCGCCCGCCCGGTCATGACCGAGGTTTACCGCCCGCTTTATCTCAACCAGTCGCCGCTGCTCTTCACCACCAGACGTGCGTCCGAACTCATCAAATATGCCGCCAACGCCTTTCTGGCGATGAAGATCACCTTCATCAACGAGATGGCTGATCTGTGCGAAAAGGTCGGCGCCAATGTGCAGGATGTCTCGCGCGGCATCGGGCTCGATGGCCGTATCGGCCCGAAATTCCTGCATGCCGGCCCCGGTTATGGCGGCTCCTGTTTTCCCAAGGACACGCTGGCGCTCGCCAAGACCGCGCAGGACTATGACGCCCCGGTGCGGCTGATCGAGACCACCATCGCCATCAACGACAACCGCAAGCGCGCCATGGGCCGCAAGGTCATCAACGCGATGGGCGGTGATGTGCGCGGCAAAAAGATCGCCGTGCTTGGCCTCACCTTCAAGCCGAATACCGACGACATGCGCGACAGCCCGGCAATCGCCATCATCCAGACCCTGCAGGATGGCGGCGCGAAAGTGGTCGGTTACGATCCGGAAGGCATGGCGAATGCCCGCCACCTGATGGAAGACATCGACTATGCGGACGGCCCTTACGAGGCAGCGGAAGACGCCGACGCCGTGGTGATCGTGACGGAATGGAACCAGTTCCGCGCGCTCGACCTGCCGCGCCTGAAGGCGATCATGAAAAGCCCTGTTCTGGTGGACCTGCGCAATATCTACCGCACGGATGAAGTCGCCGCGCATGGCTTCATCTATGCCGCAGTCGGTCGTCCGCACGAAGGCGCGTAGAGGTTTCGTTTTTTCAATTTCATTAAAAGGTTTTCTGCGCTTCGGTCAGACCGAAAACGCACCAACGGATTCGGGATATAATCATCATGCGTTATCTGGTTACCGGTACGGCTGGCTTCATCGGCTTTTACGTTGCGAAACGGCTGCTGGACGTCGGCCATTTCGTGACCGGCTTCGACGGCATGACGAAATATTACGATGTCAGCCTCAAGGAAAAACGCCACGCCATTCTTTCCCGCTCCAACGGCTTCCGGGCCGAGATCGGCATGCTGGAAGATACGGATGCGCTGAAGCGAGCGGCAGAGGCCGCCGAGCCTGAGATCATCATCCACCTCGCAGCCCAGGCGGGTGTTCGTTACAGCCTTGAAAATCCGCGCGCCTATATCGATTCCAATCTCATCGGCTCGTTCAACATGCTGGAGCTCGCCAGAAGCCTTGATGTCAAGCACCTGATGCTGGCATCGACCTCCTCCATCTACGGCGCCAACGAGAAAATCCCCTTCGCGGAAAGCGACAAGGCCGACGAGCCGATGACGCTCTATGCGGCCACCAAAAAATCGATGGAGCTGATGGCGCACAGCTATGCCCATCTGCACAAGCTGCCCACCACCGCCTTCCGTTTCTTCACGGTCTATGGACCGTGGGGACGGCCGGACATGGCGCCGATCAAATTCGTCGACGCCGTCTCCAACGGCAGAGCGATCGATATTTACGGGCAAGGCAATATGAGCCGCGACTTTACCTATATCGACGATCTGGTCGAAGGCATCGTCCGGCTGAGCACGGTCATCCCTTCCGAGGAAAACCGGGTCACGCAGGAAGGTGTCACCGACACGCTCTCGCACCATGCGCCGTTCCGCATCGTCAATATCGGCGGCGGCCAGCCGGTGGAACTGATGCATTTCGTCGAGACGGTCGAAAAGGCGGTCGGCAGGCCGGCTATCCGCAACATGCTGCCGATGCAGCAGGGCGATGTGCCCCGCACCTTCGCCTCACCCGATCTTTTGAGAGCCCTGACCGGCTACGTGCCGCAAACCCCGGTCGAGGAGGGCATCAAGGCCCTCGTCGCCTGGTACCGCGAAATGCACCCGGCCGAATTACGGGAATAAGCTCACAGCGTCGCCAGCAGGCGGTTGGAAATGGTGCCGCCGGACGCGCTCTGCATGCTGATCTTGGTTTCCACGGCCTCGATGATCGTGTCGCTGAAATCCATCTCGGTGAGATCGCGGATATTGGAAAGGCCGCCCGGCGAAAACACGTTCACTTCCAGTATCTTGTCACCGACAATGTCGAGCCCGACGAGGAACATGCCGTCCTCCACGAGCTTCGGCCGCACCATCTCGGCAAGCGCCACGATTTCATCCGTCACCTTCACCGCCTCGGCGGTGCCTTTGGCATGGATGTTGGAGCGCAGGTCGCCCTTGGCCGGCACGCGGCGAAGGGCGGCATATTTGCCGTCACGCATCAGCGGCCGGCCATTCATCATGAAGAAGCGGATATCACCATCCTTCGCAGCCGGCAGATAGGCCTGCGCGATCAGATAACCCTCAAGGCTGACCGCTTCGAAAATCTGGTTGAGATTGGCCTCCTTGCTGGAGCCGATCTTGAAGACGTTCTTACCGCCGGAACCCTGCAGCGGCTTGACGATGACGCCCTTGGGGTGGCCATCGGCAAAGGCGCGTATTTCATCGACATTGCGCGAGATGATCGTGGTGGGGCGGACGATTTCAGGAAAGCTCTGGAAATAGAGCTTGTTCTGCGCCAGCGCCAGTCCTTCGGGATCATTCAGCACCACAACGCCGCGCTGTTCGGCAAGCCGCCCGAACAGGATACCCGCATGCACCGCCCACGGTCGCGTCGTCTGGTCGAGTGAGGGATCGTTGCGCAGCATCAGCGCATCGATTTCCTCGACATCCATGGTGCGCCGCTCCAGCGCCTTGTCCCGAAGGGCGGCATGGAAGCCTTCCGATTTCTTGTATTTTGTCTTCGGCAATACGGTGGCATGGATGGTCAGGCTGTCATCCGCGCGCAGGGTAAAATCTCCTGGTGTCAGATAGACCACCTCATGGCCGCGATTGAGCGCCGCCATGGCAAGCAGGCCGGTCGCGTAGTTCGGCTCCTCGGTTTCGATGGAATTGACGAAAAATGCGATACGCATGAAGGCCCTCCTATAAAGTCGCCAGTTCGGCAATGGATAATCCCGCCCGTATTTTTTCCAGCCGCTCATTGGCCTTGGCGGGCAGCAGAAATGCGGGTCGGACACCCGGCGGACGAAGCAGGCCGCGCAGGGCGAGCTCCTGCATGACAGGAAAATGGGCGGCGGCGATCTTGCCCATCCAGAACGGATCGAGCGCACCGCCCCTGCGCAGATGGTCCATCACCTCGGCCAACCCGCGCAGATAAATCGCATCCTTGGAAAGACCCCCGCCGCGATAGATGCGCAGCACCATGTTGAAGGCCGCGGCCTCGTCGAAACCGTGTTCGCGGGTCATGATGCGGAAAGTGTCCACGAAAGTCGCACCATCCAGCATGGCGGCGCAGCCGACGACGCGGCCGGCGATCAGCCGCAGGCGCTCGCGCGTCATGCCGCCGGCCAGATGTTCCGCCAGCACCGCCAGCCCTTCCTGCACGCCCTCATAACCGGAAAGGCCGGTGCGGAAGAGCCGCAGCCCCTGAAATGAGCCGTTGAAATAGGTAAGAAGATGCACACCGATCTCGTGCGACAGGAGCGCCTCGACACGGCGCTGTTCCATGACAGTATGGCGGGAGATCAAGAGCTTCTCACCCGTCACCATCAGGCCGGGTGGCAGGTCATCACGGATTTCGACGCGGGCCTTGAATTCCGGCTCCTCGCCCAGATAGGTCTCGACCATTTCGCGCGACTTCCTGGCGACCACGTAACAATCCACCATGGCGATTTCGCCGCTTTCTTGCCTGTGCGGGCAATCCTCAAGCACGCGAAGCGCCAGCGTCAGAAGAGCGGGTTCGACGGCACCATAGAGGGCGCGTGAAAAATCGGTGAAGGTGCGATGATGCAGGCTCGCCAGCATCGTCAGCTGCAGATCGATCTCCCGCTGTTTCTCCCGGTAGAGATGATAGAGCACCGGGTCTTCAAGATGGTCGAAGACGACGGAATAGAGCTTGCGCTTCTGCTCCTCGACATCCACGCCCAGCGGCCGGTAAAGCAGGCGCGGCGCGTACTGGAAGCTGCCATCGCGAAATTCCTCGAACGCCCGCCGCGCATTGATGGGCGTGACGGAGAGAAGAAAATCGAAGGAGGAGACAATCTCGTCGATCGACCGGTCGGCACGTTTGACCGCATCGACAAAGGCCTTGCGGCCAAGCGCCCGGTGACTGGTGACCTTTAACGCATCCATGCCGGAGGAAAAGGACGAAAAGGCCTGCAGACCGGCATCGAAGAGATCGGCAATCATCGTCTCGCGCAGACCGGGATAATCCGCACCGGATTCCGGCTGGCGATAGATCGGCGCGAAGCGCACGCTGATGCAGGGAAAATCCAGTCCGGCATTCTGAAACCGGAGGACCGGGTCGGCTTCCGGCTCCGGCCGGGTGACGCGCGGCGTGCGAAAGCGCACTTCGGCATCGCAGACCGCCTTGATGAAGACCCGACGCGCTTTCTGGGTTTCCGGTTCTGACGTCGCCGAGACCGAAACCTCATAATGCGGCAGGAAGGGAGAGTCGTCGGCGAGCAGGATGTCGTGTTCAAGCTCGCCAATATCGAGAACAATAAAGGCGCCGAAACGCTCGCGCATCACCGCGCCGACCGCCTCGATCAGCGGCGCGGCCTCCTGAATGTTCGAAGCGATGAGATAGGAGGCATGGGCGGCGGCGATGTCGCGCGCGGCGAGATTTTTCGTGCCGCCCGTCAGATGCAGGCAGAGGAACGGCAGCGGCCGGTCGATGTGCAAACGGCCGTCTTTTCCGACATCGCGGCGGATGGCCTTGCCGGCTTCCAGGCATGACACGACGTCGTCGACCAGATCGGTGATTGGGGATGGCGCGCTGCGGACGGGTGAGAGGTTCATCGCCGCGCCCTCAGACATTCTTCGAGAACCGGCTGGAGCGTTGCGATCGCTTCACGAATATCCGCCACCACGCGCTCATCCGGCTTTCCCGTCCACTCGTCCATGAAGAATTTCTTGAACTCGATTGCGATGGCGCAGCCATTTTCGGCGAAACGCTCGTGGATGAAGCGTGTCTGCTCGCCCTTGCCCTGAAACGCCACATTCTCGCGAACATCGAGACGGCGTCCGCCGATGGTCGCAGACGCGAAATGATGACCGACCGCGCTGACGACATCACCCCAGCGGCTACGATCCATGGAAAAGGTGCCGATGTTGATATCGGGTGCTTCCGCCTGCGCCGTCGCCGGTGCGTCGGCGCCCTGGCGGCGATGATTGTAACTGTGCACATCCAGCACCACGAAAGCACCATGCCGTCGCTCGACCGTTGAGAGAACGGTTTCAAGCATCGCATAATAATCAGCGTGGAAATCGAGCGATTGCCGGCTGGCCTGTTCCGGCAGCGTCTGGTTCCAGACCTCCAGCCCCCAGGATTGTTCCGGCTTCAGATAGATCGCCTCATCGGTGGCGCGATTGAGATCGACTTCAAAACGGGAATGGTGAACGACGATCCGGTTCGTCAATCCGGCGACCATCTCGCCGGTAAAGGGATCCTCCTCTCTCAGCCGCTTTTCCGGCGAAAGAGCCATCAGATCGGCTATATCCATGCGGATGAAATGACCGTCATGGATGGCCGTGCCGATAACGGGCGAATTGCCGAAATCGACCGACCAGAAGCCCCTGTTTTCGTTGTTACCCCGGTATTCGCCGTCACTCTGTGTGGCTGCCATGCTGCCTCCCTGCATCGGGGATAAAACAACACGACATGTCCGTTTGTTCCGGTAAAAAATTGCGCACTATTCATTTGTGTCTGGCAATGACGCCGCCTGAAAAAACTGCGGAACCATCCTTTAAAGCCCACGTTGTTCCAGCAGGAGGGCCGCCGTGTCAAACGGACACGATGGTGCCGAAGAACACCGGGATTTTTCCGTTTTCTCCCGGTGGCCAACGAAATGGCAGCCGAGCTTCTTACCCATCCGGCGCCCCTCCGTTCCCGTTTTCCACGCACAAGGAGCTGCGACATGGAAAAGACCGAAACGCGCAAACTTGCGGAAGAATATCTGCGGCTCGGCGGTACCCGCAAGGTCATGATCGACGACAACAAGACCTTCGTGCGCCAATGGAAAGCCGAACCGGCGGAAGCCGAGCGATTTTGGCAAACCAACATCGAAAATCTCGATGAGAAGCGCCTCAAGGACGTGGAATTCTTCCTCCCCTCCATGAATTCCGACAAGGACGACTGAACCCAGAAGGAGACAGATATGACTGCCATCAACGCCGCAAAAATCCTCATTCTCGCAACGGACGGATACGAGCGTTCCGAGCTGCGGGTGCCGTATGACCAGTTGAAGGCCAAGGGTGCGGACGTGAAGATCGCCGCCATCAAGGAGGGCGAAATCAAGAGCTGGGACAAGAAGAACTGGGGCGACAGCATCACCGTCGATCTCTCGGCCAAGACCGTAAAAACCGAAGATTTTGACGCGCTGGTTCTTCCCGGTGGCCAGATCAACCCGGATATTCTGCGCCATGACGAGGATGCGATGCGGGTGGTTCGCGATTTCGTCAAATCGGGCAAGGTGGTTGCCGCCATCTGCCATGCGCCGTGGCTGCTTGTCGAAGCGGACGCCCTGCGCGGCCGCGACGCCACTTCCTATTGGTCGATCAAGACCGACCTCAAGAATGCCGGCGCCAACTGGAAGGATGAAAAGGTGGTAACCGACAAGGGTATCATCACCTCCCGCAGCCCTGACGATCTCGATGCCTTCGTCGCCAAGATCGTGGAAGAGATTGAGGAAGGCCGTCACGAACGTCGCGCCGCTTAAGACACGAACGACATTCCCGTGCCGCCGGTTTCCGGCGGCACTTTTATTTTGGAGGAAGAATATGAAAAGCAGATTGCTGGCAAGCGGCGCGGAGCGCACCTTCATCCTCGTCATCGATCCCGAGGAAGAAGCCTTCGAGGCCATCAGGCGTTTTGCCAGGGCCGAGAACATCAACGCCGCCTCTGTCACCGCGATCGGCGCCTTCGCCACGGCAACGCTCGCCTTTTTTGATCTGTCCACGCAGGACTACAAGGAAATACCGGTCACCGAACAGAGCGAGGTCCTGAGCCTGCTTGGCGACATTACGCTTGACGAGAACGACACGCCCAATCCGCACCTGCATGTGGTTCTGGGTTTTGCCGACGGGTCCACAAAAGGCGGCCATTTTCTGAAGGGCGTGGTTCGTCCCACTCTGGAAGTCGTCATTCGCGAAACGCCCGCAGAATTGCGGCGCAGCTATAACAGGGAATTCGGCATCGCCCTTATTGACCCTGCGAAATAAACCCAACGGAACCGGAAAAACGCCATTGCGTTATCCTTCGCACGAGGGGACGGCATGGCGGCTACGGTCAATCAAAAACATGGGGAAGATGACGAGGTCAGGCAGTTCCTGATCGGCCTTGCGCGCGGCACAGCGGGTGCATTGCTGTTTGCCCTGCCCATGCTGATGACCATGGAAATGTGGTTCCTCGGTCTTTACGTCAACTCATGGCGGCTTCTGCTGCTCTGCATCCTCAACCTGCCGCTGCTTCTTCTTCTCGCCCGCCGCATCGGTTTTGAGAATATCAATTCCTGGAGCCAGGCCCTGCGAGACGCGATAACCGCCTATGGGCTGGGCATCGCTGTCAGCGCGGGCGTGCTCCTGCTGTTCGGCATTCTGAACGACCAGCTCACCGCCTCCAATATCGTCGCCAAGGTCGCGCTGCAATCCGTTCCCGCCAGCATCGGCGCGCTGCTCGGCCGCAGCCAGCTCGGCCAGCATTCCGACGCAGAGGATGAAGAGGAAGGCGAGTATTCCGGCGAGACAGGTTATCTGCACGAGCTTTTCATGATGGTGGTGGGCGCGCTCTTCCTCAACCTCAATGTCGCCCCGACGGAGGAAATGATCCTGATCGCCTACAAGGTGACGCCCTATCACGTTCTGGCCCTTTGTCTGCTGTCGATCGCCATCATGCATGGCTTTGTCTATGCGCTTCACTTCAAGGGCTCGCATCAGCTGCATGAAGGACAGCAATGGTGGCAATCCTTCATCCGCTTCACCCTGCCCGGCTACGTCATCGCCATCGCCATCAGCATCTATACGCTCTGGACCTTCGAGCGCCTCGACCACACCTCGCTGTCGCAGATCATGAATGCCGCTGTCATTCTCGGTGTTCCCGCCTCGATCGGCGCGGCGTCGGCCCGGCTGATCCTGTGAGGACAAGATGACGATATCGAAAGACGGAAAACAGACGGAAAGCGCCGATCCGCATTGGATCGAATGGGTGACGGGAACCATCTGCACCTTGCTCGTCGCCGCGATGCTCGGCTGGATCGCCTATGACATCTATCGCTATGTACCCGAGGATGCCCGCTTCGACATCGCCGTCACCAGCGTGGAGGGGCAGCCCGGGCAATATCGGGTGAAATTCGACATCCGCAACCTCTCCATGACCACCGCAGCGCAGGTGCAGGTGCGCGGCGACCTGCAGCGGAATGACGCCGCGCCGGAAAACGCCGATGTGACCTTCGATTATGTCGCCTCGGAATCGAAGGACAGCGGCACGCTTTTCTTCCGCAGCGATCCCCGCAGCGGAACGCTCACCATCAATGTCGCCGGTTATACCGAGCCTTGACCCATTCAGGACATCTTCATGACGACACCGGAACTGACGAAAGAACGCGATCTCAGGGATTCAAAACCGGTCTGGGCCGATAGCACGCGCATCGGCATCCGCAGCGGGCACACACCCGCCGTCGACCATTACGACACGATCGTGGTCGGCGCCGGCATCAGTGGCGCACTCGTAGCCCATGCCCTGCAAAGGCCGGGTCAATCCATGCTCATCATCGACCGGCGCGAACCGGTCATGGGCAGCAGCGTGGCCAGCACCGCAATGATACAGCACGAGATCGACACGCCGCTGACGGAACTCAGAAAGATGATCGGCAGGCCCGCGGCCGACAGGGCATGGCAGCGTTCCGCACGCGCCGTCCTGCGTCTGGAGGAAATCGTCTCCTCGCTTGGCATCTCCTGCAGCATGAAGCGCAAGCAGGCGCTTTATCTCGCCGGAGACGAAATGGGATCGCGCGCGTTGAAAGCCGAAGCGGCCGCGCGCAAAGAGGCTGGCATCGAAGCCCGCGTCCTCTCCGCTGCAGAACTGCGAGAGCAATATGGGCTGGACCGGACCGCCGCCATCCTCAGCGATATCTCGGCCTCCGCCAATCCCGCACAGCTGACGGCCGGCCTTTTGCGCCATACGGCCGGCGCAGGCGCCGAAATCGTTTCCCAGCTTGAGATCACCGATCTTAGAAACCTCGGCAACGAGGTTGTCCTCGCCACCGCCGGCGGCAAGATCCTTTCCGCACGCAATGTCGTTTTCTGCACCGGCTATGAATTCCTGAAAATGCTGGAGAGCCCGAAACACCAGATCATCTCCACCTGGGCGCTGGCGAGCAGAAAGCGGCTCGATCTACCCGGCTGGCTGGAGAACCATATCGTCTGGGAAGCGTCCGATCCCTATCTTTACCTGCGCACCGACCGCGAGGGGAGGATGATCGCCGGAGGCGAGGACGAGGAAAACCCCACCGCCTATCTGTCGGAGCGCAAGCTTTCCGCGAAGGCGAAGACGATCAGCCGCAAGATCGAAAGGCTTCTTGGCATCGATATGGGAGAGCCGGACTATCGCTGGGCCGCGGCCTTCGGCACAACCACCACCGGCCTGCCGCTGATCGGCGCGGTGCCGGGCATGAAAAACGTCTATGCCGTGATGGGTTTCGGCGGTAATGGCATCACCTTCAGCCAGATCGCCGCCGAAATCGTGGCGGCCGCCGTTAATGGCGGCAAGGACCCGGACGCCGATCTCTTCCGTTTCGGCTGATGCCCGTCAATCCTCCTTGATTCCGGTGGCCACCTGCAAGCGACGGAGCGTCCAAAGGACAACGATACCGGCGCCTGCGGCAACAAGGGCAAGCGGCCACATGCCGAGACCTGCCGAGAGGCCGATTGCCGCCGAAAGCCACATGCTGGCGCCCGTCGTCAGGCCTTTGACATCCCCTCTCGTATAAACGACCACACCCGCTGCGAGAAAGGCGATGCCCGCCGTCACGGCTTCCACCAGACGGATAGGATCGAGCCGCGCGGCCTCATGACCTTCCGCCATCGTCTCCATCATATGAATGGTGATGATGCAGAAGGTGACGGCAGCAAGGCCGATGAGCATGTTGGTGCGCAAACCGGCCGTGTTCTTGTGAAACTCCCGCTCCAGACCGATCAGGCCGCACAGGATGACCGCGCCGAACACGCGCACCAGCAGTACCTCGAAGGGGATGGAAATATTCATGGAAAATTCTTCTGCAAGGCTCTGGGGCACGTCATGTCTCCTCCCGACATTTATTCCCACTAAGTTCGGAAAGGCTGCGTTGGTTCCGCGCAGCAATATAAACGTTGCGCGCAACCGAGCCGGAACCATGGCAGCGGCAAAGGGTTTGTCTCCCGTGCGCATGGGCGCACATCATGCATTTTCACACATGGGAGAAGGACCAATGGCCGAGAAGAAACTCGACGACCTGTTTTACGACACGCTGAAGGACATCTACTACGCCGAAAGGCAGATCCTGAAGGCCCTGCCGAAAATGGCGCGGGCGGCAACCGACCCGAAGCTGAAACAGGCTTTTGAAAAGCACAAGGAAGAAACCCAGGGCCACGTCGAACGCCTGCAGGAAGTATTCGAGATCATTGGCAAGCGCGCACAGGGCAAGACCTGCGAAGCCATCCAGGGCATTATCGCCGAGGGCGAGGAGATCATGGAGGACTTCAAAGGCACACCCGCGCTTGATGCCGGTCTCGTTTCGTCGGCACAGGCGGTCGAACACTATGAGATCGCCCGCTACGGCACGCTTAAGGCCTGGGCGGAAAAGCTGGGCCACACCAAGGCGGTTTCGCTGCTGGATGCCACGCTCAAGGAAGAGGCAAAGACCGACGATGCGCTGACCGCGCTCGCCGAGACTTCGGTCAACGCCGCCGCCCAGAAAAAGGCCGCGTAATACCCCTCAACAACAAAAACCGGAATGGTCACCCATTCCGGTTTTTTATGTGTCTTGAAGACTGCAGAGATTACGGCAGGGTATAGGCGATCACATAATCGCCCGGCTTGGTTCCGACGGAACCGTGACCACCTGCAACCATCACCACATATTGCTTGCCGCCCTCCAGTGCATAGGTCATGGGCGTTGCCTGGCCGCCGGCCGGCAGGCGCGCTTCCCATAGCTGCTTGCCGGTGGTGAGGTCATAGGCGCGCAGATAGTTGTCGACGGCAGCACCGAGGAAGGCCACGCCACCCTTGGTGATCATCGGCCCGCCAATGCCAGGCACGCCCACCTTGAAGGGCAGTGGCAGCGGCGTCATGTCATAGACCGTGCCGTTCTTGTGCTTGTAGGCGATATCGCCGGTGCGCAGGTCGGCACCCGTGACATAACCCCATGGCGGGGCCTGGCAAGGGATTTTCAGCGGACCGAGGAACGGACCCATGAACACGCCGTAGGGTGCGCCATCATTGCGGTTCAGGCCCTGTTCGCTACCCTTCTCGTCCTGACCCTTCGGCGGAATGTCGGCGCGCGGCACGAGCTGCGAGGTGAAGGCGAGATATGTCGGCATGCCGAACATGACCTGGCGTTCGGGGTCGACCGCGACGCTGCCCCAGTTGAAGGTGCCGAAATTGCCGGGATAGATGATCGAGCCGGTCAGTGACGGCGGCGTATAGCGGCCCTTGTAGTTCAGCTGATGGAAGCGGATGCGGCAGGCGAGTTGGTCGAACATGGAGACGCCCCACATGTCCTTTTCCTGCAATGGCTCCGGCTTGAACGACAAGGCCGTCGTCGGCTGCGTCGGTGAGGTGAAGTCCTCAGGGATCGCACCGCCCGGCGCCGGCTCCTCCGTGATCGGCAGAAGCGGCTCGCCGGTGCGCCGGTCGAGAACGTAGATATCGCCCTGCTTGGTCGGACCGACGAGAGCCGGGATGGTCTGGCCGTCCTTGGTGATGTCGAGCAGCACTGGCTGGGCCGGCACGTCCATGTCCCAGAGATCGTGATGAACCGTCTGGCGCACCCAGCGATCCTTGCCGGTGTTAATATCGAGCGCGACGATGGAGGAAGAATATTTCTCCACATTCTCGCTGCGGCCCATGCCGAGCTGATCCGGCACCTGATTGCCGAGCGGGATATAAACGAGACCGAGGCCTTCATCATAACTGAAGACCGACCAGCTGTTGGGCGAATTGGTGGTGTAGGTCTCACCCGCCGCAATCGGTTCGGTTTTCGCCGGATTGCCGGAATCCCAGTTCCAGACGAGCGCACCGCTATTCACATCGAAAGCGCGGATGACACCGGACTGTTCCTGCGTGGAATAGTTGTCGTTCACCGCGCCGCCGATGATGATCTTGCCCGCCGCGATGACCGGCGGCGAGGTCGAATAATAATAGCCGGCAGGATTGTATTTCATGCCCTGCTCAAGATGCAGCACACCCTGATCGGCAAAAGACGTGCAGACCTGACCGGTGGCCGCGTCAAGCGCGATCAGCCGCGCATCCGAGGTCGGCAGGTAGACGCGTTGGGCGCAGGCCGTGCCTTCAACCGCATTGGGCTCGGCATAATAGGACACGCCGCGGCAGGTCTGGTGCTGGCGGTCCGGATTAAGACCGACATTCGGGTCATATTTCCACTTTTCCTTGCCGGTGGCGGCATCGATGGCAATCGCCCAATTATGCGGTGTGCAGATATAAAGCGTATTGCCGATCTTGAGCGGCGTCACCTGATAGGTGGTTTCTCCCACATCATCAGGCAGCTTCACATCGCCAGTCTGGTAACGCCAGGCCTCCTTGAGCTGCGAGACATTCTCGACATTGACCTGGGTCAGCGGCGAATAACGCTGTCCATAGGGCGTGCGGCCATATTGATGCCAGTCACCGTCAGGCACATTGCCGCCATAGGCCGGCGTGGCCGAGGCGGTTTCCTGCGGCAGGGAACCTGCCGTATCGTGTGGATCCTGCGCCATGGAATATCCGGCCACGACGATGGAGGCGAGCACGGAGAGCGCAAGCGGCCAGGCGTTCGGCCCGTAGCGAAGCCCGGTGGGGCTCGCAAAACCGAGCGGCTTCCGGACCCATGGAACCAGAAGCCACAGCCCGATGAGAATGACGATGCCGCCGCGCGGGCCAAGCTGCCACCAGTCGAAGCCGACTTCCCAGATGGCCCAGGCAAGCGTGGCGCCAATGAAGACGGCATAGACGTGAAGGGCTGCGCGATTGCGCTTGAACAGCAGAACGGCCGTCAACAGGAAGGCCAGTCCGGAAAGCACGTAATAAAAGCTCCCGCCCAGCATGATGAGCTGAGAGCCGAAACCGAACAGCCCAAGACCGATCAGCGTAAGAACAACTGCAGTGACGGTGACTGCCATGAATGAAACCCCCGATTCCTGTCACTTTGCGTGAAATGAAATCGGGCGCAATCTGGTTCCATGGAAATTATCATCATCGCGAAAAAACTTCACGCCAGGGTGGTCACGGGTTTTGCGGCACCCCTGTCGAATCCTGTGGCGAGGGGTTTGTCTCTGTCGATGACGGTGGTTGCGCGCGGCCATTCGCGGGATTGTTGTCGAAGCTTCCCGATCCGGACGGCTGCTGCGGCACGGGCGCAGTCTCGGTCTGTGGGTTCTGCGGCAGGTTTTGGTCGGGTTCGAAAACGGAATATTCGACGACAGCCCAGACCACCAATGCAAGAAGCACGCTGACGATCAGAATGACCAGGACGGGACGTCCGCGCGATCCCTGCCGCGCACGCGTTGCCGTTTCGCTTTTCGGAGTATCCCGACTGTCGAGATAGCTGGCATTTTCTCTGGCCATGTCTTTCACTCCCTGTAACCCTGTTGATCTAATCCTTGGGGTCAGGGTTTTGTTCCAGATCGCCGGAGAACGACGTTAACCGCACTCGGCCGGCAAACGCGCCCTGTCACAGTCTTCCGCATCCAGCGCGCTGAAGCTTTGCCCAAGCCCGAGCCAGGAAACCGGCAGGCGTGCTTCGCCGTCATCCGTTTCCGACGGATCGTCTGAGGAGCTGTCAAAATTCGCCGATGGCAGGGGCGATGGCGACCTGTGAAATGTGGCGCCGGAAAAGGAGAGGTGTTGTTTTACCGCACGGCGCCATTGGCGACACAGGTCCAGAAAAGCGAGGATTCTCAGCATCATGATTGTCAGGCAATATATTGATAAAAATAACACGCCCTGTTTGGCACGTCTGGAAGACATGCGCATCCCCATCGAGCCGCAGCCGCAACGAATGGTCGGATTGTGCCAACAAACCGTCATAAAGTGTCAGAACGGCGCGCGGCCAATCGTCATCAGCGGCCGAGCTGCACGATCCAGCGTGTCCATTCCGCGCTATCCGGCTTCAGAATATCCGACGTGAGGTCGCGGTTTTCCGAAGCGAAATGCCGCATTTGACGCGGCGAAAGGCCGAAAGTCTTCTTGAAGACGCGGCTGAAATTTTCCGGATTGGTGAAACCATAGGACGCGGCAACCTCGGCAATCGTCATATGCGCCGATTGTGGTGCCCGCAGGAAATCCATCGCGCGTTCGAGACGCCGATGGGTGATGCAGGCCGAAAACCCGCCCAGCGGCTCGAAGAGCCGGTAGACGGTGCGTCGCGACACGCCGAATTCGCCCATGACCTTTTCCACCGACAGGGCCGGATCGAGAAGGTGACTGTCGATATAACGGCGGATGGATGCCCTGAGCGCCCGCTGCACGCCCTGCGCATTGTCTTCCCGGACATGATTGTTGATGGCGGCCGCAGCCAGTTCCAGAAGCGGCGAGACCGTGGCTGCGCCCTCGCTGGCGTTCATGACGTCGAAATGGCGATAGATGCTCGTCATCGTTTCGCGCAGCAGCGATACCAGCGGCAAGCCGGCCGGCAGCACGCGTTCATGATGATTGCCGGAACCGGCAAGCCTGCCTTCCAGCAGCCGGCGCGGCACGACGAGGCTGAGATGATCGTGATCCGAGGTGGCGGTGGCCAGTGGCTGCGCCATATCGATGAGATAGAGGTCGCCCGGACCAGCGGTCTCGCCCGATCCGCGCCGCGACATGCTCTTCCCGCTGGCGTAAAATTGCAGGAGAAAACCGTCCATGCCGTCGCGGGCAAGCTTGTGGCGCGAACGGTCGAAATCCTGCGCCGAGGACTGGGTGCGGCCGAGCGCGACATTGCCGATGAAAGCGGCGTCCACGCTGGCGAAAAAACCATCATCCTGCGAGCGGCGCAGGCGAGCATCAAAAAGCACGTTGATTGAATCCCGCCACAACGCCATGGCGTCGCGTTTCGGCACCTGACGCGTATCGAAGCGCGAACGCGCCAGCGGCGCTTCAAAAGACCCTGTGTTCATCATGCCGCTTTTCCGTGAACACGGCGCTGACCCCGCCGTCCACGAAAACTATACAGGATTGAAATCGCCTAACAATACCGGAAACCGGCGCGATCGTTCGCTTCAAGCGCGTGCGCGAAATTTATTTCGCCGTCCAGCCGCCGTCGATGGAAATGGTGGTGCCGGTGATGGAGCGCGCCATATCGCCAGCGAGATAAAGCGCCATTTCCGCCACTTCTTCCGGTTGCACAAACCGTCTGGTCGGCTGCGGCGCAAGCATCACCTTCTTCACCACTTCCTCCTCGCTCATGCCGTGCACGCGCGCCTGATCGGCGACCTGGGCGGCGACAAGCGGGGTCCAGACATAACCGGGGCAGATGGCGTTGCAGGTAATGCCGAGTTCGGCGACTTCCAGCGCCACGCTTTTCGTCAGGCCCACCACCGCATGTTTGGTCGCCACATAAGGCCCCTTGAAGGGTGACGCGCGCAGACCATGGGCGGAGGCGATGTTGACGATGCGGCCCCAGCCCCTTTCCTTCATGCCGGGCAGCGCCGCATGGATGGTGTGAAACGCGCTGTCGAGCGAGATGGCGACGATGCGGGAGAAATCGGCGAAATCGAACTCGTCAATCGGTGCGACTTTCTGGATGCCGGCATTGTTGACGAGGACGTCGATATGACCAAACTCGGCGATGACGGTTTCCGGCAGATGCGCGCTTTCATCATAGTTGGCGAGATTGGCGGAAAAATAGACCGGCCTCTGCCGCGCCACCTGCGCCACCATCTCCAGGGCCTGCGCCGCCTCCTCCGTCGTCTCTATGCCATGCACCGCGACCAGATATCCCGCTTCGGCGAAACGTTTGGCGATGGCGAGCCCGATGCCGCTGGTGGAACCCGTGACGAGCACGGTTTTCGGTTGATCCTCCATCGGCCTAGTCCTTCAGCTGCGGCAGGTTGCGGAAAAGTTCGAGCGCTTCAGGATTGGCAAGCGCATCGGCATTCTTCACCGGCCGGCCATGGATGGTATCGCGAACCGCGATTTCGGAAATCTTGCCCGAACGGGTGCGGGGAATGGCGCTGACGGCAATGATTTTTGCCGGGACATGCCGCGGCGTGGCGCCCGAACGGATGCGGCTGCGGATGGTCTTTTCCAGCGCTTCCGTCAGGGCTGCGCCGTCCTTCATGCGCAGGAAGAGGATGACCCTCTGGTCACCGTCGATATCCTGCCCGACGGCAATCGCCTCCTCCACTTCAGGCACGGCTTCCACCTGCCGGTAGATTTCCGCAGTCCCGATGCGAACCCCGCCGGGATTGAGGGTCGTGTCCGAGCGTCCATGGATGACATATCCGCCCGAAGGGCGCATTTCGGCAAAATCGCCATGCGCCCAGATGCCGGGAAAGCGGTCGAAATAGGCGGCCTGATACCGCGAACCGTCCTCGTCGCCCCAGAACTTCACCGGCATGGACAGATGCGCATTGCGGCAGACGAGTTCACCGGCAACGCCGCGAACGGAACGGCCCTCATCATCCAGCGTGTCGATATCCATGCCGAGCATCGCCCCCTGCAATTCGCCGCGATGCACGGGCTGCAGCGGATTGCCGCCGAGGAAACAGGCGCAGATGTCAGTACCGCCGGAAATGGAGGCGAGATGCACGTCAGCCTTCCAGTCGCGATAGATATAATCGAAGGATTGCGGGATGAGCGGCGAGCCGGTGGAAAGGATCGTTCTGAGCGACGAAAGGTCATGGCTTTCACTCGGCTTCAACCCGGCCTTCAGGCAGGCATCGATAAACTTCGCCGATGTGCCGAAAGTGGCTATCCGTTCGGCACCGATGAGATCGATCAGCCGCGCGGATGTTGGATAACCGGGATTGCCGTCATAGGTGACAAGCGTTGCGCCGAGCGCCAGACCGGAGACCTGCCAGTTCCACATCATCCAGCCGCAGGTGGTGAAATAGAAGAAACGCTCGCCTTCCTGAATATCGCATTGCAGTTTCAGCTCCTTCATATGCTGAAGAAGCAGGCCGCCGCCGGAATGGGTGATGCATTTCGGCTTGCCTGTTGTACCCGAGGAATAAAGGATCGCCAGCGGCGCCTTGACGGGCAGACGGTTGAAGGCAATCTCGCCCGCGGCATAAGGCGCGACGAAATCCTTGAGCGTCACACAGTCGAGATCGGCGAGGCTTTCGGGAACGGCATCGCCGATCAGCACGATCTTTTCAGGAGCCGCACTTTCCGCCACCGCACGGATGGTCGGGCCGACATCGATGCGTTTGCCGGCATAACCATATTCCGACACGGCGATGAGGATTTTCGGGTCGATCTGCGACAGGCGGTCGGAAGCGCCGGCCGGGCCGAAATCCGGCGAGCAGGAAGACCAGATGGCTCCAATGGCGCTGACAGCCAGATAGCTGACGATCGCCTCGATATCATGGGTGACGATGGCGCCGACGCGGTCGCCTTCCTTCACGCCCGCATCAACGAGCGCCTGCACCATCAGGGACACTTCGTCGTAAAGCTGTCTGCGGCTGATCTCGCGGCGCGTGCCATCGTCGCGATGGGCGATGATGGCCAGCCTCTCGTCGGCATCGCGCAGCAGGTTTTCGGCGTAATTGAGCCTTGCGCCCGGATAGAACTCAGCGTCTCGTATAGTCTTGCCGGGTTTGAATGCCATCTCGCTGCGGGTTCCGATAATGCCGAGTTCGTCCCAAAGCGCATCGTAAAATTCGTTCGGCGCGTCGATCGACCAATGCAGCAGGCTGGCGTAGTCATCAGCCGCCTGCTTGTGCAGCTCTGCAGTTCTGGCCGCGAATGAAAACAGAGCCGAGTGCTTCACCCTCTTCTCCGGCGGCACCCATAAGATGTCGGATGGCGCGGCGTCCGTCATGCTTTGCCCCCGCGCAGCATTTCGACGATGGCGGAAAAATCGCGCCCGCCGCTCCCGTCATCAACGAAATTCTCATAAAGCGCCGCCGCAGCTGCGCCGAGCGGGGTGGAGGCCCCGGCACCGTTCGCCGCCTCCTGCGAAAGCTTCAGATCCTTGAGCATCAAGTCCGCCGCAAATCCGGGCTGGTAATCCTTGTTGGCTGGTGATGTCGGCACCGGTCCCGGCACCGGGCAATAGGTGGTGAGCGACCAGCATTGCCCCGAAGAGGTGGAGGCGACATCGAACAGCGCCTGATGCGAAAGGCCGAGTTTTTCGCCCAGCACGAAGGCTTCGGAAACGGCGATCATGGAAATACCGAGGATCATGTTGTTGCAGATCTTGGCAGCCTGCCCGTTGCCGCCCTTGCCGCAATGCACGATCTTCTTGCCCATCGCTTCCAGCACCGGTTTTGCCGCAGAGAAGGCCTCCGCTTCGCCGCCGCACATGAAAGTCAGGGTGCCCGCCGCAGCCCCGCCCGTTCCGCCGGAAACGGGCGCATCGACCGAGGGGCAACCGGCGGAAGCGGCCAGTTCATGCGCCTTCAGCGCGCTTTCCATATCCACCGTCGAGCAATCGATGAGCAGCGTGCCGGCAGAGATCTTTTTAACCAGATCGCCATAGGCGGAAACGACATGTTCGCCCTTCGGCAGCATGGTGATGATCACCTCAGCCGCTTCGATGGCCTCGGCGGAATCCGCGGCAACGGGAATGCCCGCCTCTTTCGCCGCCGCGCGGCAGGCGTCGGCAAGATCGTAACCCCTGACGGCATAACCCGCCTTGACGAGATTGGCGGCCATCGGCAGGCCCATATGTCCCAGCCCGAGAAAAGCGACGGTCTTCATCGGTGCGCTCCTTTCAGCGATTATCCGCAAGGATCATGTCGGCGGCCTTTTCGGCAATCATGATCGTCGGCGAATTGGTATTTCCGGATGTGATGCGCGGCATGACGGAGGCGTCGGCAACGCGCAGCCCGGCAAGCCGCCGGAACTTCAGCCGTGCATCGACAACGCTTTCCATATCCGACCCCATGCGCAGCGTGCCGACGGGGTGGAAGATAGTGGTGCCGATATCGCCCGCCGCCTTGGCGAGATCATTGTCATTTTCAAAGGAGGGGCCGGGCCGGTATTCCTCCGGCTTGAAGCGGGAAAAAGCCGGCTGGGCGACGATGCGGCGCGTCAGCCGCATGGCGTCGATCGCCACCTGCCGGTCGCCTTCGGTGGAAAGATAGTTCGGGCGGATTTCCGGCTGCATGGCGAAATCCGGTCCTTTCACATGCACTGAGCCGCGGCTTTCCGGCCGCAGATTGCAGACACTTGCGGTAATGGCCGGAAAAGTGTGAACCGGATCACCAAACTTGTCGAGCGAAACCGGCTGGACATGATATTCCAGATCGGCGGTTTCCTTTTCCGGCGAGGAGCGGGTGAAGACGCCGAGCTGGCTCGGCGCCATCGACATCGGCCCGGAGCGGGTGAGCGCATATTCGAGACCGATCCTCGCCTTGCCGAACAGGGTGGAGGCCCTTTCATTCAACGTCAGGACGCCGGAGACCTTGTAGACCATGCGCAGCTGCAGATGGTCCTGCAGGTTCTCGCCCACACCCTGGACCTCCGCCACCGTATCGATACCGGCAGCCTGCAACACATCGCCACGACCGACACCGGAAAGCTCCAGAATATGCGGCGAGCCGATCGCACCGGCGGACAGCACCGTCTCGCGCCGGGCGCGCATCTTTTTCAAGACGCCGTCATGGTGGAACTCGACGCCGGTAACCCGGCCTTCTTCGATGATGAGACGCTTGACGTGAGCCTTGGTCAAAACCGTCAGGTTCTTGCGGCCAAGCGCCGGCTTCAGGAAGGCTTTTGCCGTGTTCCAGCGCCAGCCGGCCCGCTGGTTCACATCGAAATAACCGGCGCCTTCATTGTCGCCCCGGTTGAAATCATCGGTCGCGGGAATGCCGGCTTCTCCTGCCGCCTTCTGGAAGGCGTCAAGCACATCCCAGCGCACGCGCGCCTTCTCCACGCGCCATTCACCGCCGGCAGAGTGCAGGTCGCTTTTGCCGCGATAAAAATCTTCCGATTTCAGGAAATAGGGCAGGATGTCGTTCCACCCCCAGCCCTCGCAACCGAGCTGCCGCCAGAGATCATAGTCCCGCGCCTGCCCGCGCATATAGATCATGCCGTTGATGGAGGAGCAGCCGCCCAAAACCTTGCCGCGCGGATAGATCAGCGAACGGCCGTTAAGCCCCGGCTCTTCCGCCGTCTTGAAACACCAGTCGGTGCGCGGATTGTTGATGCAATAGAGATAACCGACCGGAATATGGATCCAGTGGTAGTTGTCGTTGCCGCCAGCCTCCAGCAGCAGCACGCGGTTGTTCGGATCTTTCGAAAGGCGGTTGGCGAGGACACATCCGGCACTCCCCGCTCCGATGACGATATAGTCATATTCGCCCATGCTTTTCTCCATGCGCCGCCCTTGCCGCACCGTCCCGGACGCGGGGGAAGCCTTTCAAGTGTTTTCAAAAATCTCTAGCCGCGGTGCTGGAAGCCGAGTTTTCTCCCGAGCCACGACGCATAAAATTCGCCGATCAGACCACGCCGGAACACCAGAACGCAGGCCATGAAGACAAGCCCGGTGATGATGGTGACCGGGAAATCCGATGTCGCGAGATAGTTCTGCAGGGTGACAACGAGACCCGCGCCGAAGATAGGGCCGATCATGGTGCCGATGCCGCCGAGCAGCGTCATCAGGATCACCTCGCCCGACATCTGCCAGGTGACGTCGGTCAGCGTCGCGAACTGGAAGACCAGCGCCTTCAGACCGCCCGCAAGACCGGCCAGCGCCGCCGACATGACGAAAGCGCCAAGCTTGTAACGCTGCACGCTGTAACCCAGCGAAATGGCGCGCTGCTCGTTTTCACGGATCGACTTCAGGATCATGCCGAAGGGCGAGTTGACGAAACGCCAGATGACCAGAAGTGCCAGGACAAAGGCGGCCAGCACCGTGTAATAAATATTGAGCGGCGCATTGAGATCGAGAAGACCGAAAAGATGACCGCGCGGCACGCCCTGCAAGCCGTCCTCGCCATGGGTAAACGGCGCCTGAAGGCAGAAGAAATAAAACATCTGCGATAGCGCGAGCGTGATCATGGCGAAATAGATGCCCTGACGGCGAATGGCGAAAAAGCCGATGACGAGGCCGAGAAGGGCCGCGCCCGCCATGCCGATGACAAGGCCGATCTCCGGCGTAACGCCCCATTCCTTCACCGAATAGGCGGTGAAATAGGCCGCCCCGCCAAAAAACGCCGCATGGCCGAAGGACAACAGCCCCGTATAACCGATCAGCAGGTTGAAGGCGCAGGCGAACAGCGCAAAGCACAGAAGCTTCATCAGAAAGATCGGGTAAACGAACATCGGCGCGGCGATCAACACGGCAAGACCCGCCAGTATGAGAACGGTCTTGATGGTTCCGGCGGTCGCCGAAACTTCCGTCTGCGGCAGCGTGCCGGCAGTGGGGCTATGAGTGGCTTTGGACATATCAGGCGTCCTTTCCGAAAAGTCCGGCGGGGCGGATGAGCAGCACAAAGGCCATGATGACGAAGATGACGATATTGGAGGCTTCCGGGTAGAACACCTTGGTGAGGCCCTCTGCGACGCCCAGCATGTAACCGGTGACGATGGCGCCCATGATCGACCCCATGCCGCCGACCACGACAACCGCGAA
The DNA here is from genome assembly GCF_003031125.1 of Agrobacterium sp. LAD9. Lineage (NCBI taxonomy): Bacteria > Pseudomonadati > Pseudomonadota > Alphaproteobacteria > Hyphomicrobiales > Rhizobiaceae > Agrobacterium > Agrobacterium sp. LAD9. The sequence goes on from NZ_PHGS01000029.1 coordinate 60,086, forward strand.
GACGACGATGATGAGGTTCGTGCCCATCAGCGGCGAGACCTGATAGATGGGCGCGGCGAGAACCCCGGTGAACCCGGCAAGGCCGGCACCCAGCGCGTAGGTCAGCGTCAGGAGAACAGGCACATTGATGCCGAAAGCCTGCACCAGCGTCGGGTTTTCGGTGGCAGCGCGCAGATAGGAGCCAAGACGCGTCTTTTCGATCAAAGCCCAGGTGGCAATGCAGACGATGAGCGAAATCACGACGACGAAAGCGCGGTAATTCGGCAGGAACATGAAGCCGAGATTGGTGCCGCCGGCAAGCTCGCGCGGAACCGAATAGGGTTGGCCCGCCGCGCCATAAAGCCAGCGGAACGTGCCTTCCACCACCAGCGCCAGGCCGAAGGTGAAAAGCAGCCCGTAAAGCGGATCGAGATCATAAAGCCGCGACAGCAGAAAGCGTTCGATGATCGCGCCGAAAAGTGCGACGACAAGCGGCGTGACGATGAGCGCCACCCAGAAAGTGATGCCGAAATACTGAAGGCCGAGAAAGGCGACGAAAGCGCCGAGCATATATTGCGCGCCATGGGCAAAATTGATGACGCGCAGCAGGCCGAAAATGACGGCAAGGCCGAGCGACAGCAGCGCATAAAAGGACCCATTGATGAGGCCCACCAGCAATTGCCCGAGCAGTGCCTGAATTGGAACGCCGAAGATCATTGTCATGGTTAAACCCCCAGCACCTTGTTGAGCTCGCCCATGCGGCCGGACAGCTCGCCGACCGGAAAATTGCTGACCATCTGGCCGTGATCCATCAGATAGAAACGGTCAGCGATGCGGCTCGCAAAACGGAAATTCTGTTCGACCAGAACCACGGTCATGCCGCGGCTCTTCAGTTTCTGCAGCACCTCGCCGATGCGCTGCACGATGACGGGGGCAAGTCCCTCGGTCGGTTCGTCCAGCAGCAGCACCTTTACCCCGGTGCGCAGGATGCGCGCCATGGCCAGCATCTGCTGCTCGCCGCCGGAAAGCTTGGTGCCGGGGCTGGTACGGCGTTCGTAGAGATTGGGAAACAGCTCGTAGATTTCATCGAGCGTCATGCCACCGGATGCGACGACGGGCGGCAGCTTGAGGTTTTCCTCGACGCTTAGCGTCGCGAAGATGCCGCGCTCTTCCGGCACAAAACCAAGACCGTATTTCGCCGTGCGATGCAGCGGCACCGGCATCAGATCCTTGCCGCCGAGCTTGATGACGCCCTTGCGGTTGCGGATGATGCCCATGATGGTGCGCAGCGTCGTGGTCTTGCCCACGCCGTTGCGCCCGAGAATGGTGATGGTTTCGCCTTCGCCGACGGTTAGATCGACACCGTGCAGGGCCTGGCTTTCGCCGTACCAGGATTTCAGGTTGGAGACTTCGAGCATTGCCGCCATATCAAGCCTCCTCCGTGCCCATGTAAGCCGTGCGCACGCGCGGATCGGCGGAAACGGCGGCATAATCGCCTTCCGCCAGAATTTCCCCCCGCTGCAGCACCGTGACGTGATGGCAGATATCGGCCACGACCTTCAGATTGTGTTCGACCATCAGCACCGCGCGGGTTTTGGCCACCTCGCGGATGAGCTCGGCGACATGCGAGACATCTTCCCCGCCCATACCGGCCATCGGCTCATCAAGCAGCAGCACCTTCGGGTCGAGCGCCAGCGTGGTGGCGATTTCGAGAACGCGCTTACGGCCGTAAGAAAGATCGGCCGCAAGCGCATGTTTTTCCCGCGTCAGGCCAACCGTTGCGATCAGCTCCTCGGCGCGCGCATTGAGCCTGTCAAGCGACGACAGGGGTAACCAGAATTGCGTTGAAAGGTTGTTGGGCCTTTGCAACGCCACCCGTACATTCTCCAGAACCGTCAGATGCGGAAACACCGCCGATATCTGGAAGGATCTGACGAGGCCGAGACGCGCCACCTTGTCCGGCGGCGTCCTTGTTATGTCCGTTCCCATGAAGGTGATCGCCCCGCCCGTCGGCTGGAGAAACTTGGTCAACAAATTGAAGACCGTAGTCTTGCCGGCGCCGTTCGGGCCGATCAGCGCATGAACGCGGGCATGATGCACGTCGAGATCGACGTTTTTCACGGCTGCGAATGCGCCGAAGGTCTTGGTGAGACCACGCGCCGAAAGAACGACGCGAGGTTCGGCCTGCCCGGCGGGGGCGGGAGCGATCGTCATGAAACTTTCCCCTTTATTGCGTCAGTCTTTTATTGCGTTACCAGCGGGCAACCGCTTTTTGCGGGGTCCATGAAGGCTTCCTTGCCGGGAATGGTGGCGAGCACCTTGTAATAATCCCACGGCTGCTTGCTCTCGTCCGGCTTCTTCACTTCCATGAGATACATGTCGTGGATCATGCGGCCGTTGGCGGCCACATGGCCATCCTTCGAGAAGACGTCGTTGACGGGCATTTCCTTCATGGCCTTAGCGACGGCATCAGCATCGTCGGTGCCGGCCTTTTCGATGGCTTTCAGGTAATGCAGCACGGCGGAATAGGTGCCGGCATGCACCATGTTCGGCATGGCGCCGGTGCGTTCCTTGAAGCGTTCGCCGAATTTGCGCGATTCATCGTCGCGGTCCCAATAAAAGCCTTCCGTCAGCGTCAGTCCCTGGGCCGCTTCAAGACCGAGGCCGTGGACTTCGGCGAGCGTGAAGAGAAGGGCCGCAAGCCGCTGGCCGCCGGCGACGATGCCGAATTCGGCCGCCTGCTTGATGGCGTTGGAGGTATCGAGACCGGCATTGGCAAGACCTATGACCTTCGCGCCCGAGGACTGCGCCTGCAGCAGGAAGGAGGAATAATCCGTCGTGGCAAGCGGATGGCGCACGGAGCCCAGCACCTTGCCGCCATTGGCCTTGACGAAATTCGCGGTATTTTCTTCCAGCGAATAACCGAAGGCATAATCTGCGGTCAGGAAGAACCAGCTGTCGCCGCCCTGCTTCACCAGCGCGCCGCCGGTGCCGACCGCCAGCGAATAGGTGTCATAGGCCCAATGGAAACCATAGGGGCTGCACTGCTTGCCGGTCAGTTCGGTGGTTGCCGCCCCGGTGTTGACGGTGATCTTCTTCTTGTCCTTGGAGAGCGCCTGCACGGCAAGGCCGACCGACGACGAGGTCAGTTCCATGATCGAATCGACCTGTTCGGTATCGTACCATTGGCGGGCGATATTGGAGGCCACATCCGCTTTGTTCTGGTGGTCGGCGGTCACCACCTCAACCGGCGCATTCAGCGCCTTGCCGCCGAAATCCTCAACCGCCATCTTCGCGGCTTCATAAGAGTACTTGCCGCCGAAATTGGCGTAGACACCCGACTGGTCGTTCAGGATGCCGATCTTGACCTTGCCGTCTGAAATCTCGGCGGCATAAGCGGCGGTGCCCGCGGCCAGTGCCATGGCCGTGGATAAAAGGATACTCTTGCGCATGACTTCTCCTCCCAGAGATGATTGCGAGCCTCAGATGGGTCTGTGCAATGGTGAACGAAACCGCGTGATGGTTTCCATGCCATTGCACCTGAACGGTCACACCGCCCTCCTCAAAGCGATGCATCCTGAGCCTAGACTTCTCGAATTCGGTCGTTGACACAAGAGCTGGGCATCATCAAATTGCGAACAGGAACTGTTCATTTTTGAACAGAACTCTTGATGGGAGACAAATATGGCCACCCCTTTCACCTGGGACGACCTACAATATTTTCTGGCCGTGGCCCGCACCGGACAGCTCTCCTCGGCGGCCAGAAGCCTGCGCACCAGCCACGCCACCGTCTCCCGCCACATCGACCGGCTGGAATTCTCGCTTAAAACCAAGCTGTTCGAGAGAAACCCGCGTGGTTACGAGCTAACCACGGTCGGGCGGCGGCTGGTCGATACCGTCGAGCGCATCGAGGCGGAAGCGGAAAGATTGCAATCGGATATTTCCGAAAGCGGCAGCCTGCTGCGCGGCGTGGTGCGGCTCAGTGCGCCCGAGGGTTTTTCCAATTTTTTCTTTGTTGAAAGGCTCAAGGACTTCGCCATAACCCATCCTCACATCATGGTGGAGATGGTGACGATCCAGCAGATCATGGCGCTGTCGAGGAAGGAGGCGGATGTGGCGGTCACGCTCGACCCTCCGAAAGCCGGTCCCTACATCAACGAACAGATCATCGACTACACGCTGCATATCTATGCCTCGCGCTCCTATCTCGCCAGCCACCCGAAAATCACCCGACGCGAGGATTTGCCCGATCATTTCTTTATCGGCTACGTGCAGGACCTGATCTTCTCACCGGGCCTCGATTATATGCGCGACGTGATGCCCGGCCTGCGTCCGGGCTTTCAGTCCTCAAGCATTTTCGCGCAGCTGACGGCAACGCTGAGCGGCAGGGGCCTGTGCATCCTGCCGAATTTCATCGCGGCACGTTTTCCAGACCTGCAGATGGTGCTTGCCGGTGAGGTGGAACTGCGGCGCGGCTACTGGCTGACCAGCCACCACGATCTCGCCAATGTGCCGCGGGTACGCTCTCTGATGGATTTCATCCTCACGACCGCACGCGCGCATGAAAATCTCTTCATCCTGGACCGCAGAACAATCGCCTGACGCGGTCATCGTTCACATTTCGGCGACACCGTGTTTACGGGTGGCCGGTTGGAGGATGCGCACGGTTGCCTATATGACTGACAACAACGAAGCCGGTTTGTGACGACCGGCATCCTCCGACATCTGGAAGGTCATCATGAAAAAGATCGGATTTCTCTCCTTCGGCCACTGGACGCCGTCGCCCCAGTCGCAGACCCGCTCGGCTGCGGACACGCTGCTGCAATCGATCGACCTCGCCGTCGCGGCGGAAGAACTGGGAGCCGACGGCGCCTATTTCCGCGTGCATCATTTCGCCCGCCAGCTTGCCTCGCCCTTCCCGCTTCTGGCCGCCGTCGGCGCCCGCACGAAAAAGATCGAAATCGGCACCGGCGTCATCGACATGCGTTATGAAAACCCGTTCTACATGGCCGAGGATGCCGGTTCGGCCGACCTCATCGCCGGCGGCCGCCTGCAGCTCGGCATCAGCCGCGGCTCGCCGGAGCAGGTGATCGATGGCTGGCGTTATTTCGGTTACCGTCCGGCCGAAGGCCAGAGCGAAGAAGACATGGCGCGTCAGCACACCGAAGTCTTCCTCGAACTTCTGAAGGGCGAAGGTTTCGCTGAGCCGAACCCGCGTCCGATGTTCCCGAACCCGCCCGGCTTGCTGCGGCTGGAACCGCATTCCGAAGGGCTGCGCGAGCGCATCTGGTGGGGTTCGAGTTCCAATGCAACGGCGGTGTGGGCGGCAAAGCTTGGCATGAACCTGCAAAGCTCCACCCTGAAGACGGACGAAACGGGCGAGCCTTTCCATGTCCAGCAGGCGCAGCAGATCCGCACCTTCCGGGAAGCCTGGAAGGAAGCCGGTCATGCCCGCGAGCCCCGTGTATCGGTCAGCCGCAGTATCTTCGCCCTCGTCAACGATCGCGACCGGTCCTATTTCGGTTACGGCAACGAAGGTGACGACAAGATCGGCTACATCGACGACAAGACGCGCGCGATCTTCGGGCGCAGCTATGCCGCCGAGCCGGAAAAACTGATCGAACAGCTGAAGGCCGACGAAGCCATCGCCGAGGCCGACACGCTGCTCCTGACCGTGCCGAACCAGCTGGGCGTCGATTACAACGCCCATGTGATCGAGACGATCCTCAAGCAGGTAGCGCCGGCGCTCGGCTGGCGCTAAATTTGGAAAAATTGCATCATCCACACTCCGTCACCCCGGACTTGATCCGGGGTCCTGCGCGATCAAGTCTTTGATCGCGAAAGACTCTTTTTACGGCGCAGACGCGCCGTAGCTGGATGCCGGATCTAGTCCGGCATGACGGAGGACGGGCTTTCCCTCCCTTAAAATCCGGGCTGTATACCGCTACTCATTTCACCGCCTTGCCATAACGGGCAAAGCTTTCGGCCAGAGGCGTGGTGCTGGCGCCGGGGTGTTCCGGACGTTTGTAAACACCGTCACGGACATGGATCGGTTCTTCGAAATGATCCTTGATCCACGGAATATATTCGAGAATGGTCGATGCCGGGTGCCAGTAGCTCAGATGCACATGCACCTGGCTCATTTCGCCGGCATGCGGCACCACCGGCAGTCGATGGGCGAGCGCGAGATCGGCGACCTGGATATATTCGGTTATGCCGCCAAGCCGGGTCACATCCGGCTGGACATAGGCCACCGCGCCGGCATCGATGAATGAGCGGAACGCATCCACCGTATAGAGCTGTTCGCCGAGCGCAATCGGAATGGACGTATTGCGGGCCAGCCGCGCGTGGCTCGTCACATCGTCATACCAGAGCGGCTCCTCGAACCAGTAGATATCCAGATCCTTCGCCGCCGCGCAGAAACGCTGGCAGGTCGGCAAATCCCATTTGCCGTTGCCGTCAATGGCGATGCGAATGGACGAACCGACACGCTTGCGGACGGCGGCGAGGCGGGCGATATCGATAGTCGGATCATCATGCCCGACCTTGATCTTCAGGCGGGTGAAGCCGTCCTCCTCCACCGCCCTCGTGCTGCCCGCCAGCAAATCCTCCAGCGTGAAGGAAAGCCAGCCTATATCGGTATTGTAAGCTTCCACCGCCGCCGTGCGCGCGCCGCCGAGATATTGCCAGAGCGGCACGCCCGCCTTTTTCGCCTTCAGGTCCCAGAGCGCCACGTCGATCGCGGCCAGCGCCAGATGGGTGATGCCGGCGCGGCCGACCCATTGCAAAGAGGGGTAACGGGCAAGTTTCGTCCACAGCCGTGAATGGTCCGACGCATCCTCTCCCACCAGCAAGGGCGCATAACAATCGCTGATGCAGGATGTGATCAGCCTGTCGGACGGCAGATGCGCATGGGTGCCGGTGAAACCATAGCCCTCAAGGCCGTCACTCGTGGTGATCTTTGCGCCGACGACGCCCCAATGGGTGATGCTGTGGGTGGAATCGGAAATGGACTCCGAGGTCAGCGGCAGGTGCAGGATGAAAGGTTCGACGGCGGTAATTTTCATGATCGGTCATTCCTCGATGCTGATTGCTTCCGGGGAGGAACAGACGCCACCGCCCCGCGATCAGAGATCGCGCGGATGGCTTTCGGGAATTTGCAGGCCACCCTCCTCCAGCAGCCCGCTTCCGCTGGCAGATAGAGCTAAAGGAAAAACGGCTCTTGTAAAATAAAAAATTTTTTATTTTTAATATTCAACCATTGTCTGTTCCGCGAAGCTGGGCGATGATGCCGCCATGAACACGCTGGTCAAAATCACGCTCGCCGAACAGGCGCATCAGGAACTGCGCGCACGCATCGTCAGCGGCAGATTGCGCGGCGGCGAACGCCTGTTACCCAATGAGCTTGCCGCCGATCTCGGCATCAGCCCCACGCCGGTGAAAGAAGCCTGCCTGAAACTCGAAGCTGACGGGCTGGTGGTCAATTCCTCCCGGCGCGGCATGGTGGTGCGCGATTTCACTGTGGAGGATGTGGAAGAGCTTTACGCCGCCAGAATGCTGCTCGAAAAAGGCGCGGTGGAAGTGGCTTTCGACGCCGGGCAACTGGATGGAGCGCTGCACGCGGAACTTCTGGAAAGCCTGGCGAAACATCGTGAATTCGCCAAGGGCTCGACGCTGGACGAATTGTCGAAAGCGCTTTTTTACGATCGCGGCTTCCATACGACTCTTGTTTCGGCGGCGCGCATTCCCGTCATTTCCGGCTCGCATGGGCGCATTCTCGACCAGACCCACACGGTTTTCGTCTCGATCCTCGGCGATTACGCCCGCTCGGTCGAGGAACACCAGAATATCGCCGACGCCATTGCCGCCGGCAGCAAGGTCCAGATCATCGATGCCCTATGGCGGCATCTCGAGCGCAGCCGGCAGAACACGCTGCGCCAGGTCCGGCTGCTCAAAGAGGCCGGCGCCTGATCCATTCAAAAGACAAGGGGAGGAACTGACATGCGCGAAAACCCGAGCGTCGCAACTCCATCGGCGCGAGCCGCGACCATTTCGCTCCGTACGGGGATTTCGCGTCGATGACAGACCGGCTTTCCGCTGCAACCCTGCCCCGCCTGCCGCAAACAGTAGCAACACCCGCCTATGACCGTCAGAAGATCACGCCCGGCATCGTGCATCTCGGCGTCGGCGCCTTTCACCGGGCGCATCAGGCGGTTTTCATCGACGATTGCCTCGACCGAGGTGAGACGCAATGGGGCATCGTCGCCGCGTCGCTGCGCAGTCCGGACACACGCGACGCCATCGAACCGCAGGACAATCTCTACACCTTTTGCCTGCGTGATGGCCAAAGCGAGCGCCTGCGTATCATCGGCTCCATTCTGGAAACCATCGTTGCCCCGGAAGACCCCGAACGGCTCCTGGAGCGGATGGCCGATCCGCGCGTTCTCATCGTCACCTTGACCGTGACGGAGAAGGGCTACCTGACCAATCTCGCCTCCCGCAGCCTGCTGCGCGAACACCCTGATATCGTCCATGATCTCGAAAACCCGGACAGGCCGCGTTCCATTTTCGGCTTCATTCTGGCGGCCACGCGGCGCAGGCGCAAAGAGGGTTCTCGGCCCCTGACGCTGCTGTCCTGCGACAACCTGCCCGCCAACGGCCATGTGTTGCAAAAGCTGCTGCTGGAATTCGCCAACCTTGCGGATAAGGAACTGGCCTCCTTCATCGAAGCCAATATTGCCTGCCCCTGCTCAATGGTGGATCGGATCGTTCCCGCCACCACGGATGCGGACCGGGATGCGATTTCGGTCGCACTCGGCTTGCGTGATGCGTGGCCGGTCGTTGCCGAACCCTATTTCCGTTTCGTCATCGAAGACCGCTTTCCGCATGGAAGGCCAGCGCTCGAGAAATCGGGCGTGGAATTTGTCGACGATGTCGAGCCCTATGAACATATGAAGCTCAGGATGCTGAACGGTTCTCACAGCGCCATTGCCGCCATCGGCCAGATTGCCGGCCTTGCGACGGTGGCCGATGCCTGGGGTGAAAAGACCGTGCGCGATTTCATCGACGCCTATTGGCGCGAAGTCGGCCGGACGCTGGACCCTGTCGTCGATGGTGCGGAATTCGCAGCCGGCCTGCGGGAACGTTTCGCCAATCCCTCGCTGCAGCACAAGACCATGCAGATCGCCTCCGACGCTTCGCAGAAAGTGCCGCTGCGTATTCTTGGACCCTTACGCGAATTGCTGGAGGAAAAGGCCGGAAGCGGCGCTGTCATTTTTGCCGTGGCCCTGTGGATCAGGTCCTGCGCGGACGGGAACGAAAAGGGAGAGCCGATCACGATTCTCGATCCGGCCTTCAAGGAGTGGGATGCGCCGGATCAGCTGGCAATGGCGCCGGACGATGTTGTCGACCGCTTTCTCGCCTTCAAACGCACATTCGGCGATGATCTGCCCCGCAATGAGACCTTCGTCTCGAACCTGAAGGCCGCCTATCGCGACGTCAGGGAGCAAGGCGCACTCGCCGCCATCGGCATGTTTTTGAAGTCCTGAAAGACGAACAGGCCGGAAATCCGGCCTGTTCTCAACTTTGGCGTCTCGCGTTTAAGCCGTCGCGGCCTGCCGTGCCGCCTTGCGGCGCTCCACGCGGGCACGGATGGCGTCGGCATCCGTGATCGGTGTCGCGGCAAAAAGCTGGCGCGTATAGGGGTGCTTCGGATCGGCGAAAAGTTCCTCGCGCGTGCCCTGCTCGACTGCCTCGCCCTTGGAAATGACCAGCACGTCATCGGCGATGTAGCGCACCACGGAAAGATCGTGGCTGACGAAAACATAGGTCAGCTCGAATTCTTCCTGAAGGTCGGCGAGAAGGTTCAACACCTGGGCCTGCACCGAAAGATCGAGCGCGGAGACCGGCTCGTCCAGCACCAGCAGCGCCGGGTTCAGCATCAGTGCGCGCGCAATGGCGATACGCTGGCGCTGGCCGCCGGAGAACATGTGCGGATAGCGGTTGAAATGCTCAGGACCGAGGCCGACCTTCACCAGCATGGCCTCAGCACGCTCGCGGCGCTCGGAAGCCGGCATTTTCGTATTGATGACCAGCGGTTCCATCAGCACGTCACCCACCTTCTGGCGCGGGTTGAGGCTGCCATAGGGGTTCTGGAACACCATCTGTACCTTGGAGCGCATTACCGTGTCAGGCCGGCGCTTGGCGATATCGACCGGTTTGCCTTCGATCTTCAGCTCGCCGCCGGATGCCGGGTCGATCAGCGCGATGATGCGGGCAAGCGTCGACTTGCCCGAACCGGACTCACCGACAATGGCGAGCGTCTTGCCACGCTCGACGACAAAATCGATGCCTTTGAGAGCCTGCACCGTCTTGGCGCCGCCAAAGATGCCGCCGGGAACGTGATAATGGCGGGTAATGCCCTTGCCTTCGACAACGATACTCATTGAACGCCCTCCTTGCCGAAGAAATCGGAAACCGTGGGCAGACGGTCGCCGGTGGCGTTTTCCGGCAGGGCCGAAAGCAGTGCCTTGGTATAGGGATGCTGCGGGGCCTCGAAGAGGCTTAAGACATCCGCCTCCTCCATCTTGCGGCCCTTATATTGCACGACGACGCGATCCGCGGTTTCCGCCACCACGCCCATGTCATGGGTGATGAGGATCAGCGCCATGCCATATTCCGTCTGCAGATTCATCAGGAGATCGAGGATCTGCTTCTGGATCGTCACATCAAGTGCGGTGGTCGGCTCGTCGGCAATCAGCAGGCGCGGTTTGGAGGCGATCGCGATGGCGATCATCACACGCTGGCACTGGCCGCCCGACATCTGGTGCGGATAAGCCTTGAGCTTGGTTTCCGGCTCGGGAATACCCACAGCCCGGAACAGCTCCAGAGCGCGGGCACGCGCGGCAGCGCCGCTCATGCCGAGGTTGAGGCGCAGAACCTCCTCGATCTGGAAACCCACCGTAAATGACGGGTTGAGCGAGGCGACCGGCTCCTGGAAGATCATGGTGATTTCCCGGCCGATCAGCTTGCGGCGCTCCTGCGGCGACATGGCGAGCAGGTTGATGCCGTCAAAGGTCATCTCATCGGCGGTGATCGTCGCCGTATCGGGCAAAAGCCCCATGACGGCGAGCATCGAAACCGACTTGCCGGAACCGGATTCGCCGACGATCGCCAGCACTTCGTGCTTGTCGACGGAGACATCGATGCCGTCGACGGCCGTGAAGGCGCCGGTGGCGGTGGCGAATTTGACGGTGAGGTTCTTGATTTTCAGCAGGCTCATCGCTCAGCTCCGCTTCAGTTTGGGATCGAGCGCATCGCGCAGGCCGTCACCCATGAGGTTGATGGCGAGCACCGAGATCAGGATCGTCAGGCCCGGAAGGGTCACAACCCACCAGGCGCGCAGGATGAATTCACGCGCTTCCGCCAGCATCGTGCCCCATTCGGAGGCAGGCGGCTGCGCGCCCATGCCGAGGAAGCCGAGAGCCGCGGCATCGAGGACCGCAGACGAGAAGGACAGCGTTGCCTGAACGATCAGCGGCGCAAGGCAGTTCGGCAGGATGGTCTTGAACATCAGCCGCAAATTGCCGGCACCGGCCACGCGGGCGGCGGTGACATATTCGCGCCGGAGCTCGCTCATCACGGCTGCACGCGTCAGACGGGCGAAATGCGGCTGATAGACGATGGCGATGGCGATCATGGCATTGGTGAGCCCCGGCCCGAGGACCGCGACCAGAACCAGCGCCAGAAGAAGTGACGGAAAGGCCAGAATGACGTCCATGACGCGCATGATGACGGTATCGACCCAGCCGCCGAAAAAGCCGGCGACGAGACCGATGACGATGCCGCCGACAAGCGCGATGGAGACGACAACGACGCCGATGAACAGCGAATATTGTGCGCCATAGATCAGGCGGGACAGCATGTCGCGGCCCACGGCATCGGTGCCGAAGAAGAAGCCGGCACGGCCGCCTTCCTGCCAGACCGGCGGGACGAGCAGCGCATCGCGATATTGCTGGGTCGGATCATGCGGCGCGATCAGGGGTGCAAAGACCGCGATGAGGACGAGGAGAATGAAGACGGCAAGGCCGATGACGGCACCGCGGTTCTGACGGAAGTAGAACCAGAAATCGGCGATCATCCGGCGGCGGATGGCGGCGTCCGAAAGGCGGACGCCGGGGGTGGTGATCACATCGGTCATTTGTGACGGATCCTCGGATTGATGAGGCCATAGGTCAGATCGACAAGCAGGTTGACGATCATCACCAGACCCGCGATCAGGAGCAGGCCGCTCTGCACGACCGGATAGTCGCGGCGCGAGATGGAATCGATCATCCACTTGCCGATACCCGGCCAGGAAAAGATGGTTTCGGTCAGGATGGCGCCAGCCATCAGTACGCCGATCTGCAGGCCGATGGTGGTGATGACCGGGATCATGGCGTTGCGAAGCGCATGGATGCCGACAACGCGGGCGGACGACATGCCCTTGGCGCGCGCGGTGCGCACATAGTCCTCACCCATGACTTCCAGCATGGCGGAGCGCGTCTGGCGGGCAATCACCGCCAGCGGAATGGTGGCAAGCACGACCGACGGCAGGATGAGATGCGAAAAGGCCGACACGAAGGCGCCCTTCTGCCCCGAAATCAGGCTGTCGATCAGCATGAAACCGGTGACGGAGGGGAAGAAATACATCAGCGAAATGCGGCCCGACACCGGTGTCCACTGCAGGATGCCGGAGAACATGATGATCAGCAGCAGGCCCCACCAGAAGATCGGCATGGAGAAGCCGACGAGCGCGGTCGTCATGGAAATCTGGTCGAACCAGGAACCACGACGGATGGCGGCAATGACGCCGACTGGCACGCCGATCAATGTTGCGATGATGATGGCGACGAGACCAAGCTCGACTGTCGCGGGGAAAAGCGACAGGAACTCGGTGAGAACCGGCTTCTTGGTGACCAGCGAATTGCCGAGATCGCCCTGAAGCAGCCGTCCGAGGAAATGAAGATATTGCTGCCAGACGGGCTGGCTGAAGCCGAGCTGTTCGGCAAGCTGCGCATGCCGCTCAGGTGAAATGCCACGCTCGCCCGCCATCAACAGCACGGGATCGCCCGGCAGGACGCGCACGAAGGCAAAGGCGACGAAGGTAATCCCGAGAAATGTCGGAACGAGGTAGAGGAGTTTGCCGAGAATGAACCGGATCATGGTTTTTTCCTGAAAAGACGCGCGGAAGAACAGGGTCCTTCCGCGCGTCCGTTGTTTGGGATTATTCCGCGACGTCGACGTTTTCGAAGGTGAAGTCACCAAGCGGGCTCATGGTGAATCCGGAAACCTTGGCGGACATCGGAACGAACTGCGTGGAGTGCGCAAGCGTCGCCCACGGAGCCTGTTCCTTGAAGATCACCTGCGCCTGCTCATAAAGCTTGGTGCGCTCGGCAACGTCAGTGGTCTGCTTTGCCTTGGAGAGCAGTTCGGAGAACTCCTTGTTGCACCACTGAGCACGGTTTGCACCGCCTTCGCCGGTTGCGGCGCAGGAGAGCAGAACGCCCATGAAGTTGTCAGGGTCACCGTTGTCGCCGGTCCAGCCGAGGATGACGGAACCGTCGCGGTTCACTTCGGTCGACTTCTTGAGGTATTCACCCCATTCGAAGGAGACGATCTCGGCCTTGACGCCAACTTTCGCGAAATCCGACTGGATCAGTTCGGCGGTACGGCGGGCATTCGGCATGTAAGGACGCTGAACCGGCATCGCCCAGATCTTCATCGTCAGATCCTTGACGCCAGCGGCTTCGAGAGCCTTCTTGGCTGCTTCCGGATCGTAAGGATCGTCCTTGATGCTGTCGTTGTAGGACCACATTGTCGGCGGGATCGGGTTCTTGGCAACCGTGCCGGCGCCCTGGAAGACGGCGTCGATAATCGCCTGCTTGTTCATCGCCATGTTCAGCGCCTTGCGGACTTCCGGCTTGTCGAAAGGTGCAACGGTCGTGTTATAGGCGAAGTAGGCAACGTTCAGACCAGGCTGCTCGTCGAGCTTGAGGTTCTTGTCGGCGCGGATGGTGGCCAGATCAGCCGGAGCCGGATAAGGCATCAGGTGGCATTCGCCGGCCTTCAGCTTCTGCAGGCGCACGGCGGCATCAGGCGTGATCGCGAAGATCAGATCATCGATCTTCGGAGCTTCGCCCCAGTAGTCGGCGTTTTTCTGGTAGCGGATGACCGCGTCCTTCTGATAGGCGACGAACTTGAACGGACCGGTGCCGATCGGCAGGTTGTTGAAGTCTTCCTTGGTGCCGGCCTTATCAAGCGTATCGGCATATTCCTTCGACACGATCGAAGCGAAAGGCATCGCGATATTGGCGAGGAAAGGCGCTTCCGGACGGGTCAGCACGAACTTGACGGTGTAATCGTCAACCTTGACGATTTCCTTGATCAGCGACGGCATTTCCATGGAGTTGTAATATTCGTAGGTGATGCCTGCGATATACTGGTTCCACGGGTTCTTCGCGTCGCCCTGGCGGTTGTAGCTGAAGATCACGTCATCGGCGTTGAAATCGCGGCTCGGGGTGAACTTCTCGTTGGAGTGCCACTTCACACCCTTGCGCAGGTGGAACGTGTATTCGAGGCCATCGCTCGAAACATCCCATTTTTCAGCGAGACCGGGCTCGACTTCGGTCGTGCCCTTCTTGAACTCGGTCAGACGGTTGTAGACCGGATGCGCGGAAGCGTCGAAGGTGCCGCCTGCGGTGTAGGGCGACGGATCGAAGCCTTCCGGCGATGCCTCGGAGCAATAAACGAAGGTCTTCGCCATTTGGCTGGCATGGCGGAAGCCATCGCAAGCGCAGAGGCGATAAGCAAACTGCGGGTCAGCGTTTTCATCTGGTGGTCCTTTCCCTCTTTTTCTGAGTTCCTGCGGCCCCTGGGGGCCTACCTCTTCTGGTCAGCGGCGACGCGGAGACCCGTGTCGCCGTTCGGTCTTTTGCCTCCCGACCAATTACCCGGCGACCGGCTGAAACAGCCGGTCGAGGTTCGTCTCCGGTGGACAGAACCAGCGCGGCCCCGCCTCCGTCATATAAGCAATATCCTCGAGACGGACGCCGCATTCGCCATAAACGCACAGCATCGGCTCGATGGAAAAACACATGCCCGGCTCAAGCGCCGTGGCATTTCCTGCAACGATATAGGGTTCTTCGTGAATATCCAGCCCAAGCCCGTGACCGGTGCGGTGCGGCAGGCCGGGAACCTGATAGTCCGGGCCAAAACCAGCCGCTATCAGGCTGTCGCGCGCCGCCTTGTCCACATCCGAGCAGACAGCGCCGAGGCTCGCAGCCGCAAAGGCGGCAGCCTGGGCATCGCGCTCGGCGTTCCAGAGAAAACGCTGCCGTTCCGTCGGCTTGCCGAAGACATAGGTGCGGGTGATATCGGAACGATAGCCATGAAGAATGCCGCCGAGATCGACCAGCACCATGTCACCCTCGTTCAGCGTCTGCGCATAGGGCACGCCATGCGGATAGGCCGTCGCCTCGCCGAACTGCACCGCCACGAAAAGCGGCTTCAGGCCCAGCGCAATATGGGCGGCGTTGACGAAATCGGCCACTTCGGTGGTGGAAATGCCGGGACGCAGGCCTTCGAACACGGCTTTCTGCACGCCGTAGCTGGCGTCCATCGCGGTCTGGATGAGGGCGATTTCGGTCGCGGATTTGACCTGCCGCTGGGCAACGATCATCGGCTGGGCGGAAATGATCCGCCCTTCGAGACGCTGCATCAGGGCCGATGCGAAAACAAAGGGTGTTGTGGGATCGATGGCGACAAAATGACCGGGACAGGAAAGTGCGCCGATACGTCTTGCCATCAGGTCGAAGGGACTTTCATCCTCTTCCCAGACGGCGACCTCACCCGGAATGCGGATGAGCGTCTGAAGCTTCGGCTCCTCGAAGGTCGGGCTGACATAGACCGGTGCGCCCTCGGCAGGAACGAGAGCGCCGTGAATGCGCTCGGAAAGGCCAAGCGACAGACCGGTATAATAGGTCAGCGACGACGATGCATCGAGCCAGACCGCCTTCACATTTTGCTGGATCATCCGCGCCTGCAGGCCACGTAGCCGCAATCTGAACTCGTCTTCAGCGATCGATGAAACCGCGATCGGCTGAAACCGCTTCAGCGCCTCTTGAAAGTCTGCCATTCTCTCCCCGCCGCTTTCGGGCCACAGACACAGGCGTGCCGGCAACCTCCCAAGCGTTCTTTTGCCCATGCTTAAACACAGGCCGAGGGCTAGGCAATGGCCCGGCGGGGCACGCCACCACAAAACTGTGCAAATTCATCTAGACATAACGAAAATGTGATCGACACGCGCCCGATTTAAGCCCTCATTGCCTTGACGCAAAAAATCAAAATCCCCCGGAAATTCAAGGGGAGTTTGCGGCCAGCCTTCAACGCAGAGCGGGCACACCAGAGGACGACAGCGAGAGGCGCTCAAGAAAAGACGCCCAGAAAAGGAAAAAGCCTGCCGCGGGAGGAGGTGCGGCAGGCTTCAAACTTGATCGGTGATTGGGAGGAGGAGTACCACCGATCCACATCGAGCGACACTGGGAGGAGGAGTGCGTCGCTTCGATGATTTGAATATAGCGGTATCGGCGATTTTTAACAGAGCAAGTCTCGCAATGCAGCATTGCATTTCTGCATAGCTCAAGAATTCCTGCCCGGTTTTTCAGCACTCCCCAAAATCGTGAGAAATCAGCTTTCCCGATAGACCTGGAAACCGGCAAAGGACTGGTTGACCGGCATCAGTTCGAGGCTGTTGATGTTGATATGTTTGGGCTGCGAGGCGACCCAGTGGATGGTGTTGGCAATATCGTCTGCCGTGATCGGATTGACGCCCTTATAGAGATTATCCGAGGCTTCCTGATTGCCGCCGGTGCGCACCAGCGTGAATTCCGTTTCGCACATGCCCGGTTCGATCGAGGTTACCCTGACGCCCTTGCCATGCAGGTCGGAACGCAGGCCGAGCGAGAATTGCCGCAGGAACGCTTTGGTGCCGCCATACACATTGCCGCCCAGATAGGGGTAGTGCGCAGCAACAGACGAAAGGTTGATAACAATACCCTTGCGCTCGATCAGCGTCGGCAGCAGATGGTGGGTGACGTTCAGGAGACCGGTGATGTTGGTGTCCACCATGGTCTGCCAGTCTTTCAAGGGTACCTGCGGCGCAGAAGCCGTGCCGAGTGCAAGACCGGCATTATTGACGAGAATGTCGATATCCCTGAATCCATCAGGTAAGCCGGCCAGCGCCTTTTTCGTCGCCTCTTCGTCGGTGATATCGAAGGCGACGCCATGAAAGGCGGAGCCGAGTTCAGCGGAAAGCGCCTCCAGCCGTTCCGCCCGCCGGCCCGTGCCGATGACCTTCCAGCCTTCCTTGACGAAGCGCTGCGCCGTGGCCTGTCCGAAACCGGATGTCGCGCCGGTGATGAGGATGGTTCCGCTCATGATGATGCCTCCACTGTATCAGTTCGTTCGGGGTCAATCGGTGTCAATAATTTTTCGGCCGCAGCTGCGAGACAGCGTCTATAGGCGTCCAGATCCGTATACAGAGCCGCTTCGGGCGCGTCGCCGACGATGATGATACCGCCGCGCCGCAAAATCCCGCCATGCAGCATGAGATTGTCGACCATGTCGAAATTCTCGATCGACAGCCCGTCAGGTCCGCGATAGCGGCCCGTTTCATCCAGGGTGGCAACGCCGCCATAATGCGCCTTGATACGGGCAAAGTGATTGGCGGCGATATTGGTATAGGCGAAAACCGGCTTGCCAAGCGCGCACATGAAGCCCAACTCGTAGCTCGTTCCCGTATCGGCGGCGATGCCGCGGAACGGCGTGAGATTAGCAATGATCGCATCGGCTTCCAGCATCATCTGTTCATCGACGGCATTGATGTTGCAGCCGTGGCCGATCCTGGTGTCCGCCGGCGGAATCTGCAGATCACCCGGCGAAAGCGGTATGAAACCGGCTTCCCGCGCCAGCGAGGCCTTGAGGTCGAGCATTTCACGCGCATTCGGGAGGAAGACTTCCGGGCCGGCGAGATAGATTTTCTTTGTCATCGGGAATTCATGCGATCTGTCAGGAAAGGATGTTCCGAACCTAACCCGGGCTGTTTCGCAAAGGCAAGCCGAAGGAGGACGGAAACGACCCATAAAACGGTATCGTCCAGACGCTCTTTCCGTTATAGCCGGTGCCATAAACAGGAAATTTCCGGAGCAAGACATGGCAGCCACCATCCGCTATCACGAAGGCGATATTTCCGCCGAAGATGCAGCCCGCTACACCGGTGCTATCGCCATCGACACGGAAACGCTGGGGCTGGTGCCGCGCCGCGACCGTCTCTGCGTCGTCCAGCTTTCGCCGGGCGACGGCACGGCTGACGTCATCCGCATCGCCGCCGGCCAGAGGCAAGCGCCGAACCTCGTCCGCATGCTGGCCGATCCCGCCCACCAGAAGATTTTTCACTATGGCCGTTTCGATATCGCCGTTCTGTTCCATACCTTCGGCGTGACGACCACAGCGGTCTTCTGCACCAAGATCGCCTCGCGGCTGACCCGCACCTACACGGACCGGCATGGTCTCAAGGACAATCTCAAGGAAATGCTGGAAGTCGACATCTCCAAGGCGCAGCAATCCTCCGACTGGGCGGCCCAGCCGCTGTCGCCCGCCCAGCTCGAATATGCCGCCTCCGACGTGCTCTATCTGCACGCACTGCGCGACAAGCTGACGGCGCGCCTCATCCGCGACGGCCGCCTCGACCATGCCGACGCCTGTTTCGCCTTCCTGCCGACCCGCGCGAAACTCGATCTCCTCGGCTGGGAAGAAACGGATATTTTCGCCCATAGCTGAGCCTTCAGCCGCTTCGTTTAAGCACTGATTTACCAGAATTGCCTATTCTCGGCCGCAACTTTGGGCGGCCGGGGACTTTGAAGATGATCACTCCGCTACAGCAGACGGCGGGCATTGCAGTCAGCGACCTCATGCGCTCGATGGTGGAAACCATCGAGGACCGCCAGCGTGAAGAGCAGGAAAAGGCGAACGGCACCCAAAAGGACGATGCGGTCAAGACCAACCCGCAGCCGGACGAAAGCCATCGCGCCGCCAATGAAAAGATAAGCGCCTATCTCTTCGGCATCATGAAACCGGACGCCGATGCTTTCGCCTCACTTGTTTCCCGCTTTTCCTCCGCCCTCGGCATCACACAGGAAGCCGACGAGTCGAGCTTTTCCTTCGCCAAAAGACTTCAGGATGCCCTGACGCTGACGGACAGTTTCGAAAAAACCGATGCGCAGGGAAAAGCCACGACAATTTCCCTGACCTCTTTCGGTGTTTCGGAGGGACAGGTCGTCGAGGTGCTGAATAATGGCGCCACCACCAAGACCGATCCCATGGCCGCCCTCGCCGCCCGCATCGCCAAGGGCGCCGGCCTGACGGGCAACGAAGATAATTTCGGCGATGAGATGTCGAAAGCCATCATGGCGATGCGCGCGACTTTGCCGAAAAATGTCAGTGAACTGGAAGAAACCACCGGCCTCAAGCAACTCGGAATCTCCGCCAGACAGATGATCGCCGCCATCGCCAACCCCTATGGCGACGAGGCGCGCGCCGTGAAAGGTGCGCTGGACACGCAGGCGCAGGGCACACGCTTCATGACGCGGGAGACCCTGAAAGTCATTCAGCGCCTCGAAGATGTCGCCGATCCCAAAACCAAGGAAGAGTTGCAGGCCGAACGCGGTAAGGAGCGCATTGGCGAAATCAACGATGCCGAAGTGAAGGCCGAGCGGGAAGAGGATATCCAGGCCCTCGATGCGCAGGGCAAGCTTGAAGACGTGCAGGAACTCCAGGACGTCGTGAAGGAGCATATCGATGCTTCCGGCGAGGAAAAGACGGTAGACGCCGATCCGCAGGCGTCAGCCGACATATCATCGGAAACCGCCCTGATCTCCGTGCTTGCGGCTGCGCCTGCTGATGAAGCCGAGCCGGCGAAGAACGAAGATGAACCTGCCGAGACAGACGCAGCCACCAATCCGGCCGATGCGGAAGACGACGCCGAAAAACTGCTCGATGCGCAGACACTTGTCGAAGAGACCCGCAATGCCATTCTGCCGGTCTCGATCGACGACAATGGCCTTTATGAACTGCTGAAGAAAAAGGCGGCATGATTGCCGCTTCCGAAAGTCACTTGAGCGAAACATGATGTGAGTTCAGACATGACCGATATTTCCGGCCTATCCGGCAGCGTCGTTTACGACAATGAGCCCAATGCGGCGCAGGCCCTGCTGTCCATGGCCGCCCCGCCGCTTGTTCCCGATGACGGGGCCTTCACCGCAGCCGGCGAAGAGGACAATCCCATCGCCCCCATTGAAATGCAGCCGGAGCGAAGCCTTCCCAAGGCAAGCTGGCTGGATGCGATGCCACCGGAGGCTTTTGAGGCCGCAACCAGCGACCCCGATCATATTTCCTCTGTCAATTCCGACGATAACGGCCTTTACCGCATGTTCATCGGCGTCTCACCCTGATTGCGCCCGCACAGGCAATTCTTTGGTTAGCCAAATCTTAATATCTGCAAGCCAAGATTGAACCAGATGATTCTGTATGCGCTGCAACCGACATTTGCGGCCAGAGGCGTATACGGCGCTCCCGCATGAGCGGGCGAGATGACACCTGTCCATCACCGGCGCGGCGATTTTTCAACATTTAAGCCAGATGCGGACCAGAGAGCCAATGGGGATTGGCCCTTTCGCAGCCAGCGGCGGTCACCGATAGAAACGGAGCGCAGCATGTTACCGCCTGTACCGAAAATTGCGGCAACCGATGCCGCCTATGGAACCACGGTCCCGCTGATACCGCGCGGGCAGGTGAAAGAGACCACACCGCCGCAACCGAGCAATCCCGTCCCTGAAAATAGCGGCAGTCTTTTTGCCCGGGCGGCAATCGCCTCCCTCACCAGCGAATTTCAGCTCTCCCGCAGCACCGCCGTTCTGGCGGAAGCGCTCGGCAAGCTGATGAACCTGCCGCGGCGGGATGGCGAAGCGATCCAGACCTATGTGACGCGACTGACAGAAGCGCTCCGCACCCTGCCGGCGCCACAACGTCTGGCGCTTGAACAGCAGGTCGGCAAAGCCCTGCAGGGCCTGACGCTTTCAATGCTCGCCGAAATCCTGAAACAGCCGACCGGGCCGGACGCTGCCCGCCTCGCGCTGCTGATCGAGCTCTCCCGTTACAAGGGAGCGGATCTGGCAGCAAAGGCGGTGGTCTCTTCCTATCAGCAAAACAATTCCTCCAATCCCACCCCCCTGCAATCGGCCCCGCCGAAACAACAGAACGCGCCGAGCCAGAATGCCGAAGGTCGCCCCTCTCCGGCCGTGACCGCACAGGCGGCAAATTCCTCGACCGCCAGCCGGCTTCTGCCTCTGCTCATCGGCCCGCTCGCCCTCAGTGGCGCAGCGGTGAAAGCCACGGTGGCGGCGCTAACCGCGCAGCTGGACCCTCGGCCCACGCTTTCCGCCCCGCCTGCCGATACACATGATACGCCGAGCAATGCCGTAAAGCCGGATGGAAGAGCCGAAAACACGGCACGTCCGCTTCCGCCTCAGACCGGCAACGTGACAAAGGAAGTGTCGGACGAAATCCGCCCGGCAAACCCGCCTCGCGCCGAAACCGGTGAAACGCGCCCTGCCCTGCCGCATCGAGAGATAACGAAGGCGGAGCAGAAAGAGCCCCGCACGGGCTTTAACCCACCGTCCGGTCCGCTCGCGGACGACGCCGAGACCATGAACACCCTGCTGCTTGCCGCCACGGCTGGCAAACTTCCTGCCAAGGCAGCCGGCACACAGCAGCCTCTGCCCGCGCCGCAAAGTGGCGCGCAGCAGCCCTCCGACGATCAGGCCGTGGAAAAACCCGCCCTCGCAACGGCCGCCGCCCGCCCCTCCGGCGAAGAAACGGAAACGGCGACCCATCGTCCCGAAACCCAGCTGCAGCCGCGGGCCACGCTGGACCCGGAAGCAAGAATGGCGATGCTGGAGCAATCGGCTTCGCAATCATTGATCGCCGCCGCCCTGGTAAAAGACGGCACGCCGCTGCCGCTCGTCGCCTATCCGCCGGCGGATGAGGACTATGAATCGGAAACCCCGCCGCGGGGAGGCGGTCCCTTTTCCGAGGATGAGGCGGAAGGTGAGGCCGAGACCGGGGCTGAAAATTCCGATGGTCAGGACGATACGGAAGAACGCATTGCTGCCAATGACACGACCGACGAGCGGGAAAGCACGCCTGCGGCGGCTTCCGACGACAGCGCGGAAAATTATTATCTCAAGATGAGCGGCATGCTCTGAGAAGAGCGCCGCTGCCCGCCCGCCGGCGCAACCTGAAAGCAACAAAAAACCCGCCGGAAAATTCCGGCGGGTTCTTCATTTCAAAGATCTTGGCGATTATTCGCCGCGGTTCTTCAGAGCCGCGCCGAGGATGTCGCCGAGCGAAGCGCCCGAGTCGGAAGAACCGAACTGTGCGACGGCTTCCTTCTCTTCAGCAATTTCCAGAGCCTTGATCGAAAGCATGACCTTGCGGTCCTTCTTCGAGAAGTTGACGACGCGGGCGTCGACAACCTGGCCAACGGAGAAGCGCTCAGGGCGCTGCTCGTCACGGTCACGGGAAAGGTCAGCGCGACGGATGAACGAGGTGAGGTCTTCGTGGTTGACGAGCTTCACTTCGATGCCGCCATCGTTGACGCCGATGACTTCAGCGGAAACGACTGCGTTCTTGCGCAGGTCGCCGGAAGAAGCGGCTTCGCCGACAGCATCCTTGCCGAGCTGCTTGATGCCGAGCGAGATGCGTTCCTTCTCGACGTCAACATCGAGAACGACGGCCTTGACCACGTCACCCTTGTTGAACTCTTCGATGACCTGCTCGCCCGGACGGTTCCAGTCGAGATCCGACAGGTGAACCATGCCGTCAACATCGCCTTCGAGGCCAATGAACAGGCCGAATTCGGTCTTGTTCTTGACTTCGCCTTCAACTTCAGTGCCGGCCGGATGGCTGTAGGCAAATGCCTGCCACGGGTTTTCCAGCGTCTGCTTGAGGCCGAGCGAGATACGGCGCTTGGACGGATCGACTTCGAGAACGACAACGTCGACTTCCTGGCTCGTGGACAGGATCTTGCCGGGATGTACGTTCTTCTTGGTCCAGGACATTTCGGAAATGTGGATCAGGCCTTCGATGCCCGGCTCCAGTTCAACGAATGCACCGTAGTCGGTGATGTTCGTGACCGTACCGGAGATCTTCTTGCCAACCGGGTACTTGGCGGAGATGCCATCCCACGGATCGGACTCGAGCTGCTTCATGCCGAGCGAGATACGGTGGGTTTCCTGGTTGATGCGGATGATCTGAACCTTGACCTGCTGGCCAATGTTGAGGATTTCCGAAGGATGGTTGACGCGGCGCCATGCCATGTCGGTAACGTGCAGCAGGCCGTCGATGCCGCCGAGGTCAACGAACGCACCGTAATCGGTGATGTTCTTGACGACGCCGTCAACAACCTGGCCTTCTTCGAGGTTCTGAACGATTTCAGAACGCTGCTCGGCGCGGGACTCTTCGAGAACCGTACGGCGCGAAACAACGATGTTGCCGCGACGCTTGTCCATCTTGAGGATTTCGAAGGGCTGCGGGTTGTGCATCAGCGGGGTAACGTCGCGGATCGGACGGATGTCGACCTGCGAACGCGGAAGGAAGGCAACAGCGCCGTCCAGATCGACGGTGAAACCACCCTTGACCTGGTTGAAGATAACGCCTTCGACGCGTTCGCCAGCTTCGAACTTGGCTTCGAGCTTGACCCAGCTTTCTTCGCGGCGAGCCTTCTCGCGCGACAGAACGGCTTCGCCGAGAGCGTTTTCGATGCGCTCGACGTAAACTTCGACTTCGTCGCCGACCTTCAGCGTGCCGTCCTTGGACTTCGCGCCGAATTCCTTCAACGGTACGCGGCCTTCAACCTTGAGGCCGACGTCGACGATGGCAACGTCCTTCTCGATTGCCGTTACGATACCCTTGGCAACATAGCCTTCGGCAAGATCGTTAGAGGCAAAGGATTCTTCGAGAAGCGCTGCGAAATCTTCGCGCGTGGGTGTAGATACTGACATGAAATCTCCTGATTGCATCCGCTTTAAGAGCGAATACAAAAGCGCCGGTGGGCTAGCGTTGTTGATACCCGAACCCATGCCCGCCTTTTCAAAAGGCTTTCCGGCGCAAGGACATGTCTTCAGGCAATTCCTGACTAAACGCGGACCGAATTCAAGCGGTTCCGCGAGAAACCTGTTTCTCCAGGGCGGCGTCGATGATCGTCCGCGCGGCCTGAAACGCCGCCTCTATACTCATTTCCGACGTATCTAGCAAGTGCGCGTCTTCAGCCGGCTTCAACGGGCTGTCGGCGCGGCCCATGTCGCGCTCGTCGCGTTTTTTCACCTCAGTGAAGATGGCATCATAATCGCCGCTGCCGCCATTGGCCAGAATTTCGTCGTAACGGCGTCGCGCCCGCACGTCGGCAGAGGCCGTGACGTAAAGTTTCACCGGCGCCTGCGGGCACACCACCGTGCCGATGTCGCGTCCGTCAAGCACCGTGCCCGGCTCCTTCAAGGCAAAACGCTGCTGCGCCTTGACGAGCGCGCGTCTCACCGGCGTCATCACCGCTATTTTGGACGCCGCCTCACCAATATCGTGCCGGGAAAGAACGGCGCGATCGAGCCCCGCAAGATCGACTTCCAGCGCCATCTTCTCGGCCACGGCCTCGTCATCGAGCGGCAGGCCGGCATCGAGAAGCGCCTTGGCGGTCGCCCTGTAGGTCAGCCCGGTATCGAGATGGTGGAAACCATAGGTCTCGGCGATCCTGCGTGATAGGGTTCCTTTGCCCGCCGCGGCCGGCCCGTCTATGGCGATCGTGAAGGTCATGAAGCTTTCCGCCTGTGCATCCGTCATTGATATAATAGAGTGTGTCATGCCTCCCTATTTATATCAGCATCCCCGCATAGGGGTTGCGCCGAGGCAGGCGGCACCCGAAGTTTGTCTTTGACACGAAAGAGCGCAACGATTAAGGGGACCGGCTATAAATTTTACCGTCTATGCCGGTTTTACGGCGTACACACCGAAACTCATCCGACAATTTGAGGCTTAGACAGTGGCAAAAGCGGAACTTGGTACCAAGCGCACAGACCCCGATACCGGCAAGAAGTTCTACGATCTGAACCGCGACCCGGTCGTTTCTCCCTACACCGGCAAGTCCTGGCCGCTCTCCTTCTTCGAGGAAAGCACCGCCCAGGCCAAGATGGAGCAGGCTGAAGAAGAGGAAGTGGCGGAAGTCGATACCGAAAACACGGAAGTCGAACTCGTCTCACTGGAAGATGCCGACGGCGACAACAGCGGCGACGAAATCCCTGATCTGGGTGACGACGATGACGTCGAAATCGACGACGATGACGACACCTTCCTCGAAACCGACGACGAAGATGACGACGACGACATGTCCGGCATCATCGGCGTATCGGGCGACGACGAAGAAGCTTGATTTTACTCGATAATTCGGCCCGACGACAAAAAAATGACGCCGGGCCGTTTTTTATGCTTGCACTCGTCGGAAAGCCGCAGTAGTAAGCCGCCACCGAACGGAACAACAACCGCTTCGGTTCCCGGAACCGGAAGAAATGCCGGAACCCTTATGGGGCTATAGCTCAGCTGGGAGAGCGCTTGCATGGCATGCAAGAGGTCAGCGGTTCGATCCCGCTTAGCTCCACCAATCACTTTCACGTACTAGAACCATCAAGGGTTTCAAAGCCGTAAGGTCGTGAGCACTTTAGGTGCGTCCCAGATTAGTACCCAAACTGCGTACCCAATTTTGTTGTCCTTCACTGTATCTTTTTGCTCCTTGATGGGCGAGAATCCTTCCGGTACCCAGCACGCACTTGATGACGGAGATTCGAGCGTAATGCCATGAGCGCGGGATACGATCCTAGAGCAGTAGCAAACTTGATGCTGGACGAGGCCGACAGGCTCAGCGTGAAGATAACCAATCTCGCGCTTCAAAAGCTGCTCTACTTTGCGCATGGCATCCACCTTGTTCAAACCAAGGAGCCGTTAGTCTCCGGCTACTTCGAAGCGTGGCAATATGGCCCCGTACATCCTTCAGCCTACAAAGCTTTCAAGAGGGCTGGCTCCGAGGCCATCACTTTTAGGGCCGAAGGACAGGACCCATTGACGGGCGCACCCCGCGATATTGAGACACCATCGGACCCAAGATTGATCTCTCTGATGTCGCAGGTAATCAACTCCTACGGCAAGATGTCTCCGGGGCGGCTGGTTGATCTGTCCCACGCAAAGGACTCGCCTTGGTCGTACGTGGTGGACAAAGCGCGAACAGAAGTTGCGTTCGGCCTTAGAATCTCCGATACTGTGATCTTAGAGCGATTCCGGCACCACAAGGTATCGGTTGGACTCAGGCCCGCATCTGGAGAACCGAGTGACGACACCCCTTTTGCATGACACCGACTTAGCGCGGATAGCGCCGCTCCCCGATGACATGAAGCGGTCGCAGTTAATGCAGATGAAGGGCGGGTTCTCAACGTTCTCCTACAAGCCTGTAAGCACATGCTACCCCGATATTTTCAATGTGCAGTCTGGAATGTTTGGCGCATCTCCCGCGACTCCATGGAAGCAAGTTCAGGCACAGGTTATCCGAGCATCCCGCCTTGGCGACGAACAGCGAAACAATCTTCAGGTAGCGAAAGCTCTTTATGAGTTTGCTTCCAACGCTGGGGTCATAGCAAGGAGACACGACTTTTTCCCCATGCACATTGGCGTTGGCAAGAAGGTGAGCTTTTGGCTTCCCATGGTGCTCGCCGTTGATGGACAACCGCACGCGATCTTCATTGATCCACGCAGAAATAAAGGGCTCACAGAGCTTGGCCGCAAGTTTGCATTCTCAATGATGCATGAGCGTATCCGTGCTGCCGATGTTGACTTCGCGGACATCAAGCTGGGCATTATCAGATTCCAAGACGGCGATGACGATGAGAGGTCCGTCCGCTTTTATCGTGACGACGGCATAGGGCTTTTCTCGTTGGATCAACTTGAAAGCATGGTAGCCGCCACCTATCGCATCTGGCAGGAAGTCTACGAAGAACGTACTATCGAGACGCGGCGGAAGGCGAGCGGTACTGGCGGGCTCTTCTAAGGCCGGGCTACAGTCAAGGTAGCCACGTGCATTTGCTTCAACCCGAACCATGCAAAGGTGCCCCTAGTTGGACGCTTTTATTGCGCAGAATCTGAATTTTTCAAATGTTTTAGCGGTATTCGGCGTGGTTCTCGCCTTCTACTTCTACTTCAAATGTCTCGTGAATCAACACTCCAGAGGCAACGCGGCGGATATCAGTATGGCGGGCATGACGGATAGCCAGCGGGCTGAATTGGTGCCTATTGCAGCAGCGCCCGCACATCCTGCCCGTTGATACGGCACTCTAGGGAACCCGGCGCACTCACCTCCTCCACCACACGACATTCGAGATATCTGCCGCGCAGCCGGTTCTCCAGCGCCTTGAAGGCGTTGAGGCCGCAGGCGTAACGGCGGCCGTCGGGGCCGGTGCAGACGCGGTTGCGTTCGACCTCCTCCACGCCGGCGAGGCGGAATTCCTGGCCCTTGAAGGTAAAGCGGTTGCTGGAAATCACACGCAGGCGCTGGTCCGCATGCATTTTCAGCGGATAAAGATCTGGCGGCGTCGGAATGCGCTCGTAATTTTGGCTACGGGGATCGACCCGCACCGGCGAGGTGGTCCACAGCAGTTCCGTATTGGCGGCAAGGCCCGCCGGTGCGGAGGTCGCCTCGCCATTGACGAGCGAGGCGATGCGGATGCCGGCTATGCCGAGGCCTATGGCAAGGACGATCTGAAACAGCAAAATTGCGATCTGCCTGACCATGTCACCGCAACATCAAAACAATGAACGACATAAAATAAATCGGCTGTCTTTACGAAAGAGACCGGCCGCATATCACATCAATAAAACCTTGCACGCACTGACATCCCGCACGGTGCCCATGGCCATGATCGGGAGCTGGTCGCTATCCAGGATCACCCGTCCGGTTGTCCGCAACCAGCGGAAACCGCCGGATTTGAGCTGAATGCGATATTCCTGATCATAGAACACGCCATTTGTCAGCGAATTATAAACCGCCTTGGCGACGCGTGCGCGCGAGCCGCTTTCGATCTGCGCGATGAAATCTTCGACCGGAATGCCGCAGGCGGCTTTTTCCGGCGAGAATTCGCGCAGGCGGGCCGCCACGGCATCGAGATAGATCAGGTTCTGCCCGATGTTCCAGGTATAATAACCCACAAGTGTCTCTTCGAGCGATATGTTCTCCAACATCGGCCTTCTACCGTCTGAAATGCTTGTGCGGGTCTGTAACATACCAGACGATAGACGGCTAACCACAAGAATTCATCCTTTTGTCTGATGAGACGCGGTTTTGTGGGCGGCGGATTATCGACAGCCCATTTCGGCCGCCATGTTGGCGAACCAACCTTCCTGTGCCAAAGAAGGTTGAACCTAAAGCCAACGACCAGAGGAGCCGCCGTGACCATCGGGCTTGCCCATGCCGAACTCATCGCCGTCGTCACCGCCATCACCACGGATGAGCCGCGGGTCATGACCGTTCGGGAAGGCGCAGCACTTCCGTCGGGGCCGTTCGAATTCGGGCACAGAACGCTCCAGAGCGGGTTGCGGGAATGGATCCATGAACAGACCCACCACCCCGTCGGTTATCTCGAACAGCTCTACACCTTCGCCGATCGCGACCGCAACAACGACATTTTGGGCGGCAGAACCATCTCCATCGGTTATCTCGGGCTGGTTCGCGAGCAGGAAGCCTCAGGCGGTAAACGCGCCCTCTGGCACGGCTGGTACGAATATTTCCCCTGGGAAGACCATCGCCAGGGACGCCCTGGGGTTTTGGACAGCATCATCGACAGGCTGCGTGCCTGGGCGGATTCCGATCCCGCCTGCAAAAGCCAGCGCCATTTGCGGGCGGACTTCACCTTCGGCCTAGATGGCGGCGGCTGGAACGAGGAACTGACCCTGCAGCGCTATGAGCTGCTGTATGAAGCCGGGCTGGTCGAGGAAGCGCAGGGCGATCCGCGGGTCAATTTCGGCAGGCCGATGTTTGCCGATCACCGCCGCATTCTCGCCACCGGCATCGCGCGATTGAGGGCCAAGATCAAATACCGGCCGGTGGTGTTCGAATTGATGCCCGACGCCTTCACGCTCCTGCAGCTGCAGCGCGCTATCGAGGCGCTGGCCGGGCTGACGCTGCACAAGCAGAATTTCCGCCGGCTGATTGAACAGCAGCAGCTGGTGGAAGAAACCGGCGACATGGCGACCGAAACCGGCGGCCGCCCGGCAAAGCTTTTCCGCTTCCGCCAGACCGTTCTCGATGAACGCGCCCTCTCAGGTACAAAACTGCCCCTCTCCCGCAATTGACATATGCTCACAATGAGAATATCTCTTTGCCATAGATATACTCAAAGAGAGTATAAATGGGAGAGCACCGTGAACGAACAGATATCCGCCGCAAGCCTTTATGATCGCGTCGCCCGCGTCATTCCCAAGGCCGAATGGATGGGCTTTCAGGACGATGTGGATGCGATCCTCGAGTTGAAGCGCAAGCGAAACGCGGTCATCCTCGCCCATAATTACCAGACACCGGAAATCTTCCACGGCGTCGCCGATATCGTCGGCGACAGCCTTGCCCTTGCCCGCAAGGCGATGGAAGTGGAAGCGGATGTGATCGTTCTCGCCGGCGTGCATTTCATGGCCGAGACGGCAAAGCTGCTCAATCCGCAAAAAACCGTGCTCATTCCGGATATGGGCGCAGGCTGCTCGCTGGCGGACTCCATCACGCCCGAGGATATCGCCCTTCTGCGCAAGGCCTATCCCGGCGTTCCTGTTGTCACCTATGTGAACACGTCTGCCGCTGTGAAGGCGGCGTCCGACATCTGCTGCACGTCAGGCAATGCCCGCCAGGTGGTGGAATCGCTCGGCGTGCCGCGTGTGCTGATGCTGCCGGATGAATATCTGGCAAAGAACGTGGCGAAGGAAACCAATGTCGAACTGATCGCCTGGCGCGGCCATTGCGAGGTGCATGAACTTTTCACCGCCGATGACATCAGAGAACTCAGGGAAAGCCATCCCGGCGTCACCGTGCTGGCGCATCCGGAATGTCCGCCCGATGTCGTGGAGGCCGCGGATTTTTCCGGTTCCACCGCCGTCATGTCCGACTATGTCGGCCGTGAACGCCCCGCCCGCGTGGTGCTTCTGACGGAATGCTCGATGAGCGACAATGTCGCCGTACATCACCCGGATGTCGAATTCATCCGTCCCTGCAATCTCTGCCCGCATATGAAGCGCATCACGCTTGGCAACATCCGCACGGCCCTTGAGGAAAACCGCCACGAAGTGACGGTCGATCCGGCTATCGCCGTCGCCGCCCGCCGCGCCGTGGAAAGGATGCTGGAAGTATGAACGAACGCCTCCCGTCGCATGCGGGCTGGACGGTCATTGTCGGCAGCGGCATTGCCGGCCTGATGGCGGCGCTGACGCTTGCACCGCAGCCCGTGCTACTTATCACACGCGGCGTTCTCGGCGGCGAGACGTCCAGCGCCTGGGCGCAGGGCGGTATTGCGGCAAGCCTCGGCCCCGACGATAGTGCAGCGCTCCACCTTGCCGATACGCTCGCAGCGGGCGACGGCCTCTGCGATGCTGAAATGGCCGCAGAGATCGTTTCCGCCGCCCCCGCCGTCATCGAGGCGCTGGAGCAGGCGGGAGTGCGCTTTGACCGTGATGCCGCGGGCAGGCTCGTCTTCGGGCTGGAGGCCGCCCATGGCAGAAGGCGCATCCTGCATGCCGAAGGTGACGGTTCGGGCGCGGCCATCGTCACGGCTCTCGCCGCCAGCGTTCTTCGCACACCCTCCATCACCGTTCTGGAAGGCACGGAAGTTCGTCGCCTGCTGACGGAAAACGGCGCCATCGCCGGTCTCGCCTGCATCGGCCCAAAAGGCTGCTTCACTTTGCCGGCCACACAGGTCGTTCTCGCCACCGGCGGCCTCGGCGGGCTTTATGAGGCGACGACCAACCCATCCGGCAATTTCGGACAGGGCATCATGCTCGCCGCCCGCGCCGGCGCCATCCTCGCCGATATGGAATTCGTCCAGTTTCACCCGACGGCGCTTTCCTCGCCCAGACGGCCGCTGGCGCTGGTGAGCGAGGCCGTGCGGGGCGAAGGCGCGCTTCTACTTAATGAGAACGGCGAACGTTTCATGGCTGATGTTCCGGGTGCGGAACTTGCCTCGCGCGATATTGTCGCACGCGCCATCGACCGCGAAATGCTGCGCGGCGGCAGGGTCTTTCTCGATGCCCGCAAGGTGCTCGGCTCGGGCTTTTCCACCCGTTTCCCCTCGATCAACCTGCTCTGCCGGGAGGCAGGGATAGACCCCGCCCGCGAACTCGTGCCGGTCCGCCCGGCGGTGCATTATCATATGGGCGGCGTCGCCACCGATGGCAGAGGCCGAAGCTCGTTGCCGGGCCTTTGGGTTGCCGGCGAAACCGCCTGCACGGGGCTGCATGGCGCAAACAGGCTCGCCAGCAATTCCCTGCTAGAAGCGGCCGCCATGGGCATGCGCGCAGCGGAAGACATTGCCGGCAGGCCGACATATGCAGGACAACAGCCAGCTGATATCGCAACCCTCCCCGTGCCTGACTTCCCGGCAGTCGACCTCTCTCCCGTCCGGCCCATCGTTTCCCGCCATCTCGGTATCGTGCGACATGCGGAAGGACTGACGGGCGCGATCCGTGATCTTCTGCCATTGACTGAGCGGAACGGCCCGGCATCCGATCCCGCCCTTGTTGCGCTTGCCATCGCCGTCTTCGCGGCGCAACGCACGGAATCGCGCGGTGCGCATTTCCGCGACGATTTTCCTGAAAAGGACGCAGCGGCGACAAGGCGCAAGCTGAGCCTTAGCGACGTGATTACCATCGCCCACGAATTTTCCTCTTCCAGCCATTCTTCGGCCAGCCTTGCGCGGAGCGCCTGACATGATCCTTTCTCCCCTGCCACGCCTCATCATCGAACCGCTCGTGCGCAACGCCCTCCTGGAAGACCTCGGGCTGGCGGGCGATATCACCTCCGCCGCCGTCATTCCCGCCGATCATCGCTCGGTCGTCGTCATGGCTGCGCGCGAACCGGGCGTTATTGCCGGTCTCGATGCGGCGGACCTTGCTTTCCAGCTGGTAGACCCGGCCATCGTGATGAAACGGCATGTGCAGGATGGGGCAAGCGTGGCCCCCGGCGATATCATCGCGACGATCGAAGGCCCCTCGCGCGGCCTTCTGACGGCGGAGCGCACGGCGCTGAATTTCCTTGGCCACCTGTCGGGCATCGCCTCCGTCACCGCAAAAATCGTTGCCGCCATTGCCGGCAGCAAAGCCTCGGTCGCCTGCACCCGCAAGACGACGCCGGGGCTGAGAGCACTGGAAAAATATGCCGTGCGCGCCGGCGGCGGCATGAACCATCGTTTTGCGCTCTATGACGCTGTTCTCATCAAGGACAACCATATCGCCGTGGCCGGCAGCGTGCGCGACGCCATCCGCCGCGCCCGGCAGGGCGTGGGGCATCTCGTCAAGATCGAGGTGGAAGTCGATACGCTTGCGCAGCTGCGTGACGTCATGGACGAGGGCGTCGATGCGGTTCTCCTCGACAATATGGCCCCCGAACAGCTGCGCGAGGCCGTAGGGATCGTCGCCGGTCGCGCCATTACCGAAGCGTCCGGCCGCATCAATCCGCAAACGGCCGCGGCCATCGCCGCAACCGGCATCGACCTCATTTCCGTCGGCTGGCTGACCCATAGCGCACCGGTTCTCGATATCGGGTTGGATTTTGAGAGCCAGGGTTGAGTTTGCGATAGCGTGCACGCCGCACGGAACAAAAGTTCTGCGTCATCGTTAGTATCCCGCCTGGGGTCAATTCAAGGCGGGGGGACGTGCGCAAAAAATGCGGGTCCAGTGCCTTCTGACCTCTTTAGAAAGGAAAGGCCTGTTATGGAAGACGCACAAGTTGGCTGGATTGCAGCAATCATCATCGGTGGCGTAGCCGGATGGCTCGCGGAACAGTTCATGAAAAGCAATATGGGTGTTTTCATGAACATTATTCTCGGCATTATCGGCGCCATCGTCGCCAATTTCCTTCTGGGGCTCGTGGGCATTTCGCTCGGAGGCTGGATTGGTTATCTCATCGCCGGTTTCATCGGCGCCTGCATTCTCATCGCCATCGGGCGGGCATTTCGCCGCTAAGGGGAGGACACCATGAGCTTTTTCGACAAGATCAAGAACGCTATTTTCGGCAAGGCCGAGGCCGCGCCGCAGACTTCGGCTCCGGCCGGAACACCGTCGACCACCGCCAGCCCGACTGCAGCAAGCCCGGCCGCGCCCGCCCCGACAGCGGCGGCTCCGGCACCCGCCGGCAATGTCGACGTCGCTTCGATTCTGGATGCGGCTGTAAAGAAGAACGGCCAGAAGCTCGACTGGAAACGCTCCATCGTCGATCTTCTCAAGGCTCTCGACCTCGACAGCAGCCTGACGGCCAGAAAGGAACTCGCCGGCGAGCTCGGTTATACCGGCGACACCTCGGATTCGGCGACCATGAACATCTGGCTGCACAAGGCCGTCATCAAGAAACTGTCCGAGAACGGCGGCAAGGTTCCGGCCGACCTTCTGGATTGAACCGATAAACGGGAGAGCCGCGATGGACGACTATTCCAGCCTTCGAGAGCAGATCGGCCAGGACCTCGACACCCTGCACAGGACCGAGCATCCGAAGTCGATCTTCGAGATCGCCGACGACTATCTTCTGGGAAATCCAAATCTCAACAGAGTCATCGTCGAAGACATCATCAAGGAAGAAGCGGACAAGCGCGGCATCGCGATCCACTGAAGCCGCGCATCGCAGGCACGGCGGTTGTAGCAAAAGGGCGGCATCCTAACCGGATGCCGCCCTTGTATATTTGGCAGAGTTGCATCATCCGCATTCCGTCACCCCGGACCAGATCCGGGGTCCAGCGCGATCAAGTCCTTGATCGCAAAAAGACTCTTCTCACGGCGCAGACGCGCCGTGGCTGGATGCCGGATCTAGTCCGGCATGACGGAGGAGAGGTTTTCGCCAAAGCTTTATTTATCCAGCTTCGCTTCGACCTTTTTCGCGTTTTCTTCCATCAGCTCATACCACATCGCGTTCATGACGGCGAAGATGGCGGCGAGAGGCAGGCCGAGCAGCCAGGCGAAATACCACATGTTCGATCTCCTTCTTTCTTGATCAATAAGCGTGACCGCTGTCGTCGCGGATCGCCTTTTCGTCCACCTTGCCCCACAGCACGCGATAGACCCATGATGTATAGGCGACGATGATCGGGATGAAGATGAGGGCGACGACCAGCATGATGAACAGCGTCATATGGCTGGACGATGCATCCCATACCGTCAGGCTCGATTTCGGATCAACCGAGGACGGCAGGATGAAGGGAAACATCGCTAGCCCTACCGTTGAGATGATGCCGAAAATGGCGAGCGAGCTGGAAAGCAGCGCCAGCACCTCCTTGCGGGCCCTGAACAAGATGAAGGCCACGAGCGGGAAGACAAGACCGAGCGCCGGCGCCAGCATCATCCATGGATGCGCCGCATAATTGGAAAACCAGACACCGCTTGCGACCTCGACCGTCTTCGACAGCGGATTGGACGGACCATCGGTCACGATGTCAGAGGTGAAGCGATATCCATCGATACCGAGCCACAGAAAGACGCCGCCGAGCGCAAACAGAACTGACGTGGCAAGGGCCGCGATGCTGCCAAAAGCGCGGGCGCGGGCCGCCACCGGACCATCCGTCTTCAGCACCAGCCATGCCGCACCATGCATGATGAGCATGGCGACGGATACGAGGCCGCAGAGGATGGCGTAGGGGTTCAGAAGTTCGAACAGCGTCGTGCCGTCGTAGAAAATCCTGAGGTCGTCATTCAGGTGGAAGGGAACGCCCTGCAGCACATTGCCGATCGCCACGCCGAAGATCAGCGCGGGAACGAAGCCGCCGATAAAGAGCGCCCAGTCCCAGCCGGTGCGCCATGCGGTGCTTTCACGCTTGGAGCGATATTTGAAACCGACCGGCCGCAGGATCAGCGCAAACAGGGTGGCGAACATCGCCAGGTAAAAACCTGAAAACGACACCGCATAAAGCGGCGGCCAGGCGGCGAAGATGGCGCCGCCGCCAAGGATGAGCCAGACCTGATTGCCTTCCCAGACCGGGCCGATGGAATTGATGACGACACGCCGCTCGATATCCGTTTTCGCAACGAAGGGCAGCAGCGCGCCGGTGCCGAGATCGAAGCCACCGGTAACGGCAAAACCGATCAGCACCACGCCGAGCAGCAGCCACCAGATGACGCGGAGGATTTCGTAGTCGATGAGTTGGTGCAATATCATGATCGTTTACTCCGCAGCGACGAGTTTTTCAGGAACGAGCGGCGCTTCCGGCTCATGGTCCGGATCAGGCCCCTTGCGGATCGCCTTCAGCATCAGCCCCATCTCGATGATGAACAGCACCGTGTAGATGGCGATGAAACACAGGAGCGTGATGAGTACCGTGGAGGCGCTGAGGCTGGAGACGGCCGCCGCTGTTGGCAACACGCCCTCGATGATCCATGGCTGGCGGCCGAATTCGGCCACGACCCAGCCCATCTCCGCCGCGATCCACGGCAGCGGAATGGCGAAGACCGCCACTTTCAGCAGCAACGGATAGTGATCCAGCCGGCGGCGGGCCGAAAGATAAAAGAACGTCGCCGTCAGAAGGATGAAGAACATGCCAAGGCCGACCATGATGCGGAACGCCCAGAACAGCGTCGGCACATGCGGAATGGTATCCGCCGCAGCTTTCGCAATCTGCTCTTCGCTCGCCTGGCGCGGATCATCGACATATCGTTTCAGCAGCAGGGCATAACCAAGCTCGTGGCCGAGTTCCGCAAAGGTGCCGCGCACCTCTTCGGGCAGTTGCGCGCCTTTACCGGTGGCGCGTATCTGCATCAGCGCGTCATAGGCCTTGATGCCGTCGCGGATGCGGGTCTTGGCCTGCTCCACCAGATCGTTGATGCCCGGAATTTGCGTATCGAGCGAGCGGGTGCCGATAAGACCCATCACCCACGGGATCTTCACCGCGAAATGCGTCTCGCGCGCTTCCTGATCGGGAAAACCGATGACCGTGAAGGGTGCCGGGGCCGGCTCGGTTTCCCACATGGCCTCGATGGAGGCGAGCTTCATCTTCTGGTGTTCGGTCGAGAGATAACCGCTTTCGTCACCCAGCACGACGACCGACAGCGCCGATGCGAGACCGAAGGAAGCGGCAACCGTCATCGAGCGCTTGGCGAGATCGACATGGCGGCCTTTCAGCACATACCAGGCCGAAACGCCGAGCACGAAGATGGAGGCCGTCACGTAACCGGCGGAAACCGTGTGAACGAACTTCGCCTGCGCCACCGGGTTGAACAGGACCTCGAAGAAGTCAGTCACTTCCATGCGCATGGTCTGGGGATTGAAGGCGGAGCCCGTGGGGTTCTGCATCCAGCCATTGGCGATCAATATCCATAGCGCCGAAAAATTCGAGCCGAGCGCCACGCACCATGTCGCGACGAGATGGCCGAGTTTTGATAATTTATCCCAGCCGAAAAAGAACAGCCCGACGAAGGTGGCTTCCAGGAAGAAGGCCATCATGCCCTCGATCGCCAGCGGCGCACCGAAAATATCGCCGACATAGTGGCTGTAGTAGCTCCAGTTCATGCCGAACTGGAATTCCATGACGATGCCGGTGGAAACGCCAAGCACGAAGTTGATGCCGAACAACGTGCCCCAGAATTTCGTCATCTGCCGCCAGATCGTGCGGCCGGTCATGACATAGACCGTTTCCATGATGGCGATCACCACCGACAGTCCGATCGTCAGGGGAACGAACAGAAAGTGATACAAAGCCGTCACCGCAAATTGCAGGCGCGACAGCGCCACTATGTCGAGTTCCATAGTCTTACCCACCTTTTCCGGAAGGCCGGCCTTCCATTTCAAAGACGACGCCGGCTCTCAAAAAATCTCAGTCCGGGCGCAGTGTCTTCAGCACTACGCCGTATTCCGGGGTGCCGCTTTGACATTCATCAAATTGACGCCCCTCTTTCAGCACGATGATGCGCTCGGCAAATTCCGCCTCGCGGCGATTATGGGTGATCATCACGACAGTCTTTCCCTGCACCCTCGCAAACAGCCGGGTGAGGACGTCGCGGGCAGTCTCGCCGTCGAGCCCCTCCGTCACCTCGTCGAGAAGCCAGAGCGGCCGGTCGGCGAGCAGGAAACGGGCGAGCGCCAGCCGGCGCGACTGGCCGCCGGAAAGCCCCTGGCCCGCCTCGCCAAGCCTTGTCTCCAGCCCGGCGGCCAGGGATTTGACGTGTTCGGCAAGGCCTGCCGCCGTCAGCGCATCCCACAATTCATCCGCGGTTGCGGTGGGTTTCGCCAGCCGTAGATTGTCGGCGACGCTGTCGCGAAAAAGCTGGCTGCGTTGCGTCATGAGAGTGGACGGCAGCGCGCTGACCGTGCCCGCAGCCGGCCGCAATTCACCCGCCAGAAGCTGGATGAGGCTCGTCTTGCCCGCGCCGCTCGGGCCGACGATCGCAACCCTCTCCCCGGCAGCGATTGCGAGATTGATATTCGTCAGGACAGGATTGTCGTTCCCCTCCCGCTCCAGACGCACATCTTCGAGTTTTGCCGCCATCCCGCTGACCGGCAAGACGGGACAGCGACCCTCAACCGTTGCCGAGAGACGCGGCGCGATGCGCCGTGCGGAGAATAGCGTACGCCCAAGTTCCATCGCCCCACGACGCAGCGCCGTGAAAGGCTCCAGCGCAGCAAAACAGACGAGCAGCCCGAGCGCCGCAGCAGGCGCGCTCACCGCCCCCTGTTCCGCAAGCCAGGCCATGCCGAGAAGGGCTGCGCTCAAAAGAACGGCCGCTGCAACTCCGAAGGAAAAACCGGCATTGGTCTCTATACGGTTCAGGTTATCGTCGCAGGCAGAGAGGTAATCATCCGCCCGTTTCACCGCCGCGACCTGCGCGGAAAGGCGGCCGGTGGTCAAGAGCTCCGTCTGTCCGCTCACGAGGTCGGCCGTGCGGGCCCGAAGCGCTTCAAGCCCGATTGCCCGGCGGCGCGAGAATGTTTCCGCCCACAGGGCGGAGCGCGCCGAAATTCCAAGCCCCGCCACGATCAGGAAAGCTGCCGCCAGAATGCCGGCCATCGGATGGAGAAAAGCAAGCCCGAAGCCTGTTGCGATCGCTGCGAGGATCGCCACGGCAGCGGGAACCAGCACGCGCAGATAAAGCGAATCCAGCGCGTCTATATCCGCTGTCAGCCGGTTCAGCAGGCGGGCAGGCCTTGCCTCCAGGGATTTCGCGGCCTGCGGCGCGGCAAAACCGCGAAACAGCTTTTCCCGAAGGGCTGCAAGCACGGAAAGCGTGGCTTCATGGGTGGTCATGCGCTCGCCATAGCGGGCGGCGGTGCGCGCCAGCGCCAGAAGACGAATGGCGGCCGAAGGGGCAAAGACATCGAAGGCATAGGCCGTTGCGGGCAGAAGACCGGCAATCGCCGTTGCGGTGATAAACCAACCGGAAACGCCGAGAAGGCCAATGCCCCCCAGCACCGTCGTTACCGCCAGAACCGCGCCCGCCAGCAGCATGCCGCGCCGCGCCGACCAGAACAGGGCGATAACGGGTCTCAATATCGCAAAACGCGCGATCA
This sequence comes from Agrobacterium sp. LAD9, assembly GCF_003031125.1. Taxonomy (NCBI): domain Bacteria; kingdom Pseudomonadati; phylum Pseudomonadota; class Alphaproteobacteria; order Hyphomicrobiales; family Rhizobiaceae; genus Agrobacterium; species Agrobacterium sp. LAD9. The sequence continues at coordinate 98,979 of NZ_PHGS01000029.1, forward strand.
TGGCTGCCCCCTCGAATGGATCGCCGTCATATCCACGATCCTGTCCATGCGCGCCGCAAGCACCGGATCATGGGTCGCGACGATCAATGTCCTGCCATTTGCCAGTTGCAGCAGGTTATCCGTGACGAGAGCAGCCGTTTCCCGGTCGAGATGGGCTGTCGGCTCATCGGCCAGAACAAGCTGCGTTGCGGGGTCTGCGAAAGCACGCGCAATGGCAAGCCGCACCGCCTCCCCGCCCGAGATTCCATATCCGCCATCGCCGATCTGCAGATGCCGGCGCGCATGCGTCAGTTCATCGAGCCCGGTGCGGCGCAGCGTCTCTTCCACCATGCCATCACTGACACCGGAACGACCGAAACGAATATTCGCCTTCAGCGAACCGGCAAAAAAGAACGGCTTCTGGCTGACCCAGCCGATCGTCCTGCGCAGCCCATCGGCCGTCGCATTATCGAGCTTTACGCCGCCGATCCTGATCGAGCCCTCTCCAGCCTCGGCCAACCCGGCAATCAAGGAGAGTACAGTGGATTTGCCACAACCGGAAGGCCCGAGAATCGCAACTCGCTCACCCTGCTGAACCGTCAGGTTGAGATTTTGGATGACAGACGGGGCGTTCGGATAAGCAAAGGAAAGATTGTCGATCTCCAAGAGGCCGGGCGTCGGGGATGGGACAGACGCCACATCCGCGCCCTCGCCCGCGATGGCCGCACCACCAGCCGTCAGTTTGCCGAGCGCATCAAGCGCCGCTTCGCCGGCCGCGCGGTCGTGCCAGACGGCGGAGAGTTCCCGCAGCGGCTCGAAAAAGGCCGGTGCCAGAAGCAGGATGAAGAGACCTTCGGCTAGCGTCAGCTTGTGGCCCCAGGCGCCGAAATCCAGAAAACTGAGCAGATGAAAACCGATATAGACGGCGGTCATGGCAACGCCGAGCGCTGCGAAAAGCTCCAGCACCGCCGAGGAGAGAAAGGCGATCTTGAGGACGGCCATTGTCCGCTTCTTGAGGTTTTGCGCATCGGCGTTGAGACGCTCCGCCGTCAGATCGACGGCTTCGAGCGTGCGGATCGTTTCCAGCCCGCGCAGGCGATCAAGCAGGAAGGCATTCATATTACCCGTCTCGGCAAGCTGCTTTTCACTGGCGGCCTTCGCCTGCCAGCCGATGAGCGCCATGAAAAGCGGGATGGTTGGCATGGCGAGCAGCAGCACCAGCGCCGCGATCCAGGTAAATGGCAGGATCGCCAGCACGAAAACCAGGGGAATGATGGTGGCCTTCATCCGCGCCGGCTGGAAACGGGAAAGATAGGGCACCAGCGCTTCCGCCGCCTCGGCCACGACGCCCGCCGCCTCACCCGAGGCGGTGCGTGACAGATCGAGCGGGGAAATCTTCGCCACAGCCTGCAGCGCTTCCAGCCGCCGCTGCGACAGCACCGCGCGGGCGGCACGAAACGACAGCCGCGCCGCCATCTTTTCGAGCCACGCCTTGACGAGGCCGAGGATGAGAACCGCAGCGGCGGCCGGCACGATCGCCATCATCGGCGCGCCATCGGCAATTCTTCCGACAGAAAAGGCAAGCAAACCCGCCTGCGGCAGCCACAGTAAAGCCGCCAGCACATGCAGCAGGGCAACGGATCTCCCCACCACCGGCGCGCGTGTCATTTTCGCCCGCCCATCGGCTCTGTCGCGAGAGGTTCTGCGGTTGGCGTTACGCCGACCCATCGCATCGGGCGAGACTGCAGCCGGCGCGGGACAGACTGCGCCGTCACCGTCGGCCCCCTGGCGGATTTCCACTGACATGCTCACGGCCGCTCTCCTCACCCGTCCTTCTTCGCGCCACGGGGTCTGGCAAGGGAGACGATCTTGTCCTTGGCCTCCAGCAGCTTCGTGACCTTCGAACCGAGCGCGAGAAGCGACGCCAGCCTTTCCGTCTCCAGCCGCTTCACATCGTCATACCAGCCGGTGAGCTGCTCGATCAGCGTCTTCATCTCGTCGATGCGCTTTTGCGCATGCCGCTCATCTTCGTTTTCCGGCGTCTCCATCAGAATTTCACGCAGCACGCTGAGCGTCGGATCGATCTCGCGCTTCTTGCGCTCCTCGGCAAGGGTGCGGAGAATCTGCCAGACATCGTCAGGCGTCGTGAAAAAATCGCGCCGGTCGCCGGGAAAATGCTTGAGAATTGCAAGGTTCCACGCCTGCAGCTCCTTCAGGCTCATTGACACGTTGGAACGGGAAATGCCAAGCGCCTCCACAATATCGTCCGCACACAACGGCTGCGGCGAAATGTAAAGCAAAGCATAGACTTGGCCGACAGTGCGGTTGATGCCCCAGCGGCTACCCATCTCACCGAAATGCAGCACGAAGGACTGAACGAGCGGGGAGAGATTGGTTGGCATTTCTTTGTTTCCTGAATTTTCAGTAATTTCTGAAATTTCGATAACGCAAAAAAAGACAGGCGGCAAATCACCTTTTTGACCTGCGTCAAAATGTGCAAATGGGCAGAGACGACATCGGTGAAGATGTTCGTGGGCGCGCCCGGGGCAAAATATGCGGCAGTCGTGTTGGGGCTTTATGACAGACTGGGCGTTTGCTCGGGTTCGTCACCCTCTCTCCGTCATTCCGGCCTTGAGCTGGAATAACGCACTCCAAAGCAGCCGATGATATCGATAACATAGCTGCAGGCCGCCGCGGGCAAAAATCCACCCATAAAAAATCGGCGGCGGAAAGATCCGCCGCCGATCGAAACGTCCGCACATTCCCCGTGCGGCAAAAGCGCTTACGAAAAAGCGATCTGCACCTTCATGGCGCGACTGCGGTCGGAGGCGAATTCGAAGGCCGAGATAGCGTCGTCGAGATCGACGGTCTGGGTGATGAACGGCTTGACGTCAATCAGGCCCTTGCGCATCAATTCCACACCAGTGGCGAATTCCTCATGGAAGCGGAAAGAACCGCGCAAATCCAGTTCCTTGGCGGTGATCGCCATCATCGGCAGGTTCATATCGCCGCCAAGACCGAGCTGGACGATGATGCCGCGCGGACGAAGCGCCGTAATACCACCGGCAAGCGCCACGGCGGCACCCGAGCATTCATAGAGAACATCGAAAGTTCCCTTGTTTGCCCCATAGGCGGCAAGCGCGTCGGGCTCATCCTTGCTGTTGATGACACGGTCCGCACCCGCCTCACGCGCCTTGGCGAGCGTGAAATCGGAAAGATCGGTGGCGACGATTTCAGCCGCGCCGGCACGGCGCGCGGCCAGAATGGAGAGGATTCCGATCGGGCCACAACCCGTGACAAGCACACGTTTTCCCAGCAAATCACCGGCGCGGCGGGTGGCATGCAGCGTCACCGCGAGCGGCTCGGCCATGGCGGCCTCGCCGGCGCTCAGGCCATCGGCCGGCACGCATTGCAGGGCGTCCGCCACCAGAACCTCACGGAACGCACCCTGAATATGCGGAAAAGGCATGGCGCTGCCATAAAAGCGCATGTTGAGGCACTGGTTGTGCAGGCCTTCCTGGCAGAAGCGGCAGGTTCTGCAGGGACGGGACGGCGAAACGGCGACCAGACCGCCGACCTTCAACCCTTCGACGCCCTCGCCCAGTTCTTCGATGACGGCCGAGACCTCATGGCCCAGCACCATCGGCTCACGAAGCCGCACCGCGCCGAAGCCTCCGTGATTGTAATAATGCAGATCGCTGCCGCAAATTCCGCCCCGGACCAGACGAAGCCGCACCTCTCCCGCTCCCGGCGCTTCCTCGGGCCGTTCCTCGATGCGCACATCCTTGGCCCCATGGGCAACAATCGCTCTCATAAATATCTCCCGTTCGACATCGCGCCTGAGCAGCACGACAAATAATCCGCATCCCTATCACCGCCGCCTGCCGTGCATTTGCACGCCGTGCAGCCTCCCCGCCCGCCCGATCCGTACCGAAACCGGGCGTTTAAGCCTTGACATCCACGTCTGAAAGGGATGAATGTTATCGATAACATAAACCGGTATGAATGCAATGTCGAGAGACTGGAGGAAACAGTGGGCCTTAATTTGTTCGATCTTTCCGGCCGCCGCGCCCTGATCACGGGTTCGTCCCAGGGCATCGGCTTCGCGCTGGCGCAGGGGCTGGCGGAAGCCGGAGCGGAAGTGGTGCTGAACGGGCGCGATGAAGCGAAGCTGAAGGCCGCCGCCGCTGGCATCAAGGGTGCGAAAACACTTGCCTTCGACGCCACCGATCATGGCGCGGTGCGCGAGGCCATCGACCGTTTCGAAGCGGAGGTCGGCCCCATCGATATTCTGGTCAACAATGCCGGCATGCAGCACCGCACCCCGCTCGAGGATTTTCCGGCGGATGCCTTCGAGCGCCTGCTGCAGACCAACATCGCCTCGGTGTTCCACGCCGGACAGGCTGCCGCGCGCCACATGATCAGCCGTGGCCGTGGCAAGATCATCAACATCGCCAGCGTTCAGACCGCCCTTGCCCGCCCCGGCATCGCGCCCTACACCGCCACCAAGGGCGCCGTCGGCAATCTGACGAAAGGCATGGCGACGGACTGGGCCAAATACGGCCTGCAATGCAACGCCATTGCGCCCGGCTATTTCGATACGCCGCTCAATGCGGCTCTGGTTGCCGATCCCACCTTTTCGGCATGGCTTGAAAAGCGCACGCCGGCCGGTCGCTGGGGCAAGGTCGAAGAGCTTGTCGGCGCCTGCATCTTCCTGTCGTCCGATGCCTCGTCCTTCGTGAACGGACATATTCTCTACGTCGACGGCGGCATCACCGCTTCGCTTTAAAGACGCTAAAACCGGATGGCCGGCTGCTGCCGCCACCCGGTTTTGAACCGATGACACCACGACACTTTGGGAGGAGGCCGTGAACACCATGACCGAGAAGAACAAAGTCGCGCTGATCGGCGCCGGCGCCATGGGCGGCGCGATCGGCACACGGCTCATCGAGACCGGCAATCAGCTGACGGTTTTCGATCTGGATGCGGAAAAGGTGGCGGCGCTGACGAGCCTCGGCGCGCAGAGCGCCGGCACGGCGGCGGAAGCGGCTTCGGTTTCCGACGTGGTCATCCTCAGCCTCAATTCGCCGAAAATCGTTCGCATCGCCGTCTTCGGCAAGGATGGCGTGGCGGCGGGGGCGAAGCCCGGCACGCTCATTATCGACATGTCCTCCATCGATCCGGAGGCGACCAAGGAACTGGCGGCCGATGCTGCGGAAAAGGGCCTGCGCTGGGTGGACAGCCCGCTTTCGGGCGGTGCGCCCAAGGCGCTTGTCGGCCAGTTGACGCTGATGGCCGGCGGCAGCGAAAAGGATGTCGCCGATGCGCATCGCGTGCTGCGGCATGTGGCCAGCAACTATACCCACATGGGACCCTGCGGCGCGGGACAGACGACGAAACTCATCAATCAGGTTCTCTGCGGGCTGAATTTCCTTGCGGTGGCGGAAGCAACACAGCTTGCGCTGGATGCCGGCGTCAATGCCGCCAAAATCCCGCAGGCGCTGAAGGGCGGCCGCGCCGATAGCGCCATCCTGCAGGAATATATGCCGCGTTACGTGGCAAAGGATTACCGCCGCACCGGCCGTATCGACAATATGGTGAAAGACCTCAACGGCGCGCAGGATCTCGCCCGGCGCACCAACACGGCCATGCCGCTGACGGCACTTTGCGCCGAAGTGCACCGCATGCTGACGGCGGCAGGGCTGGGCGGAGAGGATCAGGCCGCACTGATGGAGTTTTTCAGCGGCGCGAAACGCACCTTTCCGGACTGATTGCCCGATGGGCATGAAATGGCAGGAGCCTGTTGATACAGCCCCCACGAGCCATTGCGAAATTGTCCTTCAGCGAAGATGATCGGGCGAATCGGCACGGCAGTTGCCCCGATCATCGCAGATGCATCCATGCAAAGGACAATTTCCCGATGACTACTTCCACGACAGGCACGGGGATTGCCGGTCTGACCGTTTCCGGAAACGGTTTCATTGCCGAAATCGCTTTTGAGGGCGCGACGCTTCTGAGCTGGCGGCCGATCTCTGCCGATGGCGGAGAAGGCGAAGATCTTGTCGACGGATATTCGACGCCTGCCGAACTGCAATCGCAAAACGGCGTGAGAAACGGCATTCTCGCACCCTTCACCAATCGCATTCCGGATGGCCAATTCAGTTTTGGCGGGCAGGCGCACCGCATTGAACCGGTGCTTGCCCATGAAACTCTCGTCTTCCACGGATTTGCCAGAGCCCTGCCCTTCGCCCTCGCGCAATCTCTTGAGGAAAACGGCGCTCGCATCCTCATCTTCCGCACTGAAATATCGCCTGCGGATTTCAAGGGTTATCCCTACCGTCTCGCCATCGAGGTGGAATATCGCTTCGCCGGCCATGAGGTCACCATCGACATACGCGGCATCAATCGCGACGACCGGCCCCTGCCTTTCGCCGCCGGCTGGCATCCCTATTTCCGCCTGCCCGGCACGACGTCTATCGACGACCTTCTTCTCACGCTGCCCTCGCGAACGGCGATCGAAACAGACAACGATCTGATCCCACTTCGGGACGCACAGGGCGGGATAGTCAAACGGGACGACACCCGCTTTCTCTATGCGCCGCTGGCCGGCCATGTGCTTGATGTCTGCTTCACCGATCTGGTCGCATCCGAAAACGGGCTTTACGAGACGAGGCTCGAAAACCGGCACGATGGTTCGAGCCTGACGGTATGGCAGGAGCGTGGGCACATGCATGTCTTCACCGGCGATACGCTCGCCCGCGACAGGCGGCACTCCATCGCGCTTGAACCCGTGGAAACACCAACCAACGCCTTCAACCACCAGGAACTCGCGGATGCGATTACCCTGCAACCCGGCGAGACTAGAGGCTTCCGCTTTGGCGTCCGTTTCAAGGCGGCGCGCTGATAAGGCTCGATAAGCCCTCAGATATGCGTCGTCGGCAGCGAAGACGACAGCTTAACCGTCTCCATGGAGATATAGGCGGACATGTCGTAAAGCTGCACGCGGCGCAGGATCTGTTTATAGACCGTGTCGTAATATTCGACATTCGGCAGCACCAGCTTCAGAATATAGTCGAAATTGCCGGTCAGCCGGTGAACCTCGACGATCTCAGGTATGGTGCTGACGGCGGCATGGAACCGGTCCAGCCAGTCCTCCGCATGCAGGCCCGTTCTCACCAGCAGAAAAACCGTGGTCGGCAGGTTGATCTTCCGTCGGTCCAGCAGCGCCATCGTGCCCGTCACATAACCTTCCGTTCGCAGCCGCGTGATGCGGCGCGAACAGGCCGATAGCGACAGGGAAACCTCCTCTGCGATATCCGCGAGTGGGGTCTCGGCATTCTCCTGGAGAATCGCAAGGATTCGGCGGTCACGGTCGTCAATCATCCGTTAAGAATGCACCGGTTAACGCAACGGCGCAAGAAATTTGCGATATTATCTAATATGGCGCGTTACATTTGCATACTTGCCGCGCAATCCTCTAAAAAACGCATGCCGTTTTCGTTTCGGTGATGGCATTCTTGTCTTCAATCAAACTTGATAAGGGAACTCTTATGAAACGGATCGGCCTGATCGGCGGCATGAGCTGGGAATCTACCGCAACCTATTACCGCATGATCAATGAGGCCGTGCGCGACAGCCGCGGCGGCCTGGTCTCGGCCGATATCGTCATGCATTCGCTCGATTTTTCCGAGGTCGTCGCCCTCCAGAAGGCCGATCGCTGGGATGAGGCAGGCGCCCTTCTGGGCGCTGCCGGTGCGCGCCTTGCCAATGCGGGCGCCGATTGCGTGCTGATCTGCACCAACACCATGCATCTTGTCGCTGACACCGTAGCGAAAATGTCCGGCGTGGCGCTGATCGACATCATCGATGAAACCGCAGCAGCCCTGAAGGCGGATGGACGCCGCAAGCCGCTTCTGCTCGCCACCCGCTACACGATGGAGCACGGCTTCTACACCGACCGCATGCGCCGCCACGGCGTCGACGTGGTCGTGCCCGATGCGGAAGACCGGGCTGCGATCCACGACATCATCTTCGGCGAACTCTGCCAGGGCGAGATCAAGTCCTGCTCGCGTGAACGCTATCTCGCGGTCATCGACAAGGCTCGCGCACTCGGCGTCGATTCCGTCATTCTCGGCTGCACCGAAATTTCGCTGCTGATCGACCCCGACGCCCTGCCGCTGCCCGGTTACGATTCGACCGCCATTCACGCGAAGGCCGCCGTCGGCTTCGCGCTCGGAAACAAGGCTTTCGACAGAGCCGCATGAATGTGCCGCCTCTTTGCCTATTCCGGTAAACCCGTCTGGCTCGACAGCCTGCTGATCGAGCCGGAAGCATCACTGGTCAGCCAGTCCATGGCCGCAAGGGAAGCGAAAACCGTCGTCAATGGCGATGGTTGCGGCCTTGGCTGGTATGGTGACCGAGGAACGCCCGGCGTCTTTCGTGATACCAGGCCCGCCTGGTCAGATGCCAACCTCGCGGCACTCTGCCACCAGCTTCGCTCGGGCATGTTCATGGCCCATGTCCGCTCCGCCACCTCAGGCGAAGTATCCCGCGCCAATTGCCACCCCTTTGCCCATGGCCAATATCTCTTCATGCATAACGGCCAGATCGGCGGCTACGAGCAGATCAGGCGCGACATCGACTCCCTTATCCCCGATGATATCTATGCATCCCGACGCGGCACCGGCGACAGCGAAGCAATATTCCTCATCGCCGCCGGCCTTGGCCTTGATGCCGATCCCGTGCGCGCAATTTCCACCGCCCTTCGTCTCTGTCAGGAAAAGATGGTCGCGGCGGGCGTTTCCTCTGCCCTGCGCTTCAGCGCCGTGCTGATGGACGGCGATTGCGTGCACGCCTTCCGCTGGTCGAGCGATGACAAGCCGCCGACGCTCTACTGGCGCGGTCTGGAAGAAGGCATCGCGTTGAGTTCGGAGCCCTTTTCCTTCGATTGCACTCCCTGGTGCGCCGTTCCGCCGAATACCCGCGTGACGATCCGCGCCGGGGAAATGACGACAGAGCCTTTTTTTCTGCCGTAAACATCGTCTTCGACGACGGTGTTGCCCCGTTTTCACACCGCCGCCACGCGAGACAAACATGGCTGTGGCGGCGACCCATTTATTTTCATTGAATTTTTGCGGCCGCGAAGGCTAGTGTGTGATTTAGAGCATCGGACCGAAACATATGCGCGGTTTTCGGTCTGGTGTGTAAAGATAATAGAGCGAAACAGATTTCAGGACCGGTGAACCATTTAAAAGTGTTGCAGCCTCTCTCCCTTTTTTGAACGATGCCCGGCATCGCGACCACCACGCAAACCTCTTCAGGAACGGCGGATAAAGGGCCGGCAATGCCTTCGGCGATCCTTGGGACGCGGAAGAAAAATTCTTATTTTTCATAAACCTAAGCCGTTCAACTTTCCGCAAAAAATGCTGTTGCCACACCTCCATATCGATGCATAAACTGGCATCAGCAAAGGCAACACGGATCAACCTCATCAGACCCTCTCCTCCCACCAAGGTGCTGACCGACCAATGATCAATAATCTAAACGCCGCCGATCTTCCCCGCCCCGCCCCGCGCAGTTCCAACCCGGAAATCATGGCGTCGGAAATCATCGAACGCCTCACCTACCGCATCGGCAAGGACGTCAAGGTTGCCAAGCCGCACGACTGGCTGACCGCAACCATCCTCGTCGTGCGCGACCGCATCATCGACAAATGGATGGAATCCACCCGCAAGGCCTATCACAACAATTCCAAGCGCGTTTATTACCTGTCGCTCGAATTCCTGATCGGTCGCCTGATGCGCGACGCCATCTCCAATATCGGCCTGATGCACGAAATCCGCGATGCGCTGTCCTCGCTCGGCGTCGATCTTGACGTCATCGCCGGTCTGGAGCCGGATGCAGCCCTTGGCAATGGCGGCCTTGGCCGTCTCGCCGCCTGTTTCATGGAATCCATGGCGACCGTCGATATTCCCGCCTATGGCTATGGCATCCGTTACGTGCACGGCCTCTTCCGCCAGCAGATGGCGGATGGCTGGCAGGTAGAACTGCCGGAAACCTGGCTGGCGCATGGCAACCCCTGGGAATTCGAACGCCGCGAAAGCTCCTATGAAATCGGCTTCGGCGGATCGGTGGAGACGATCGGCGGTTATGAAGATCCGCAGCGCTTCGTCTGGAAACCGGCCGAACGCGTCATCGCCATGGCTTACGACACGCCGGTCGTCGGCTGGCGCGGTACCCGCGTCAACACGCTTCGCCTGTGGTCGGCGCAGCCGATAGATCCCATTCTTTTGGCCGCCTTCAATGCCGGCGACCATATCGGCGCATTGCGCGAAAGCAACAAGGCGGAAAGCCTGACGCGGGTTCTCTACCCCGCCGATGCGACGCCGGCCGGTCAGGAACTGCGCCTGCGGCAGGAGTTCTTCTTCTCCTCCGCTTCGCTGCAGGACATTCTGCGCCGCCATCTGCAGCAGTACCCGGATTTCACCTCGCTGCCCGACAAGGTTTCGATCCAGCTTAACGACACGCATCCGGCCATTTCCATCTGCGAAATGATGCGCCTGCTCTGCGATGTCCATGGCCTTGAATTCGACGAAGCCTGGAAGATTACACAGGGCACCTTCTCCTACACCAACCACACGCTTCTGCCGGAAGCGCTGGAAAGCTGGCCGGTGCCGTTGCTCGAGCGCCTTTTGCCCCGGCACATGCAGATCGTTTACGCGATCAACGCCAATACGCTGCTCTTCGCCCGCAAGGAAAAGAAGATGGCGGATCAACAGATCCGTTCCATCTCTCTCATCGATGAAGGCGGCGAGCGCCGGGTGCGCATGGGCAACCTCGCCTTCATCGGCTCGCATTCCATCAACGGCGTTTCCGCACTTCATACCGAGCTGATGAAGGAAACGGTCTTTGCCGACCTGCACAGCCTTTATCCTGATCGTATCAACAACAAGACCAACGGCATTACGCCGCGCCGCTGGCTGATGCAGTGCAACCCCGGCCTGACGGGATTGATCAGGGAAGCGATCGGCGACGATTTCCTCGATGATGCGGAAAAGCTGACGGCACTCGACCGTTTCGCCGACGATGCCGGTTTCCGCGAGAAATTTGCCGAGGTGAAGCGTCTGAACAAGGTGCGGCTTGCCAATACGGTGGCGCAGCGCATGGGCATCCGCGTCGATCCCTCGGCCATGTTCGACATCCAGATCAAGCGCATCCACGAATATAAGCGCCAGCTTCTGAACCTTGTTGAGACTGTCGCCCTTTACGACCAGATCCGCTCCCACCCGGAACTGGATTGGGTGCCGCGCGTTAAGTTCTTCGCAGGCAAGGCGGCGCCGAGTTATCACAACGCGAAGCTGATCATCAAGCTTGCCAACGATATTGCCCGGGTCATCAACAACGATCCGGCCGTGCGCGGGCTTCTCAAAGTGGTGTTTGTTCCGAACTATAACGTCTCGCTTGCCGAAATCATGGTTCCCGCCGCCGATCTTTCGGAACAGATTTCGACGGCCGGCATGGAAGCTTCCGGCACCGGCAACATGAAATTTGCGCTGAACGGTGCGCTGACCATCGGCACGCTCGATGGCGCGAATGTGGAAATGCTCGAACATGTCGGCGCTGAGAACATCGTCATCTTCGGCATGACGGCGGAAGAAGTGGCCAGAGCTCGCGCCGAGGGCCACAATCCGCGTGCCATCATCGAAGGGTCTGCGGAATTGTCGCAGGCTCTGTCGTCCATCGCGTCGGGTGTGTTTTCACCGGATGATCGTTCGCGGTTTTCTGCCCTCATCGACGGCATATACAACAGCGACTGGTTCATGGTCGCCGCCGATTTCGACGCCTATGCCGACGCACAGCGCAAGGTGGACGCGATCTGGAGCGATCAGGATAGCTGGAACACCAAAGCAGTGCGCAACACGGCGCGTATGGGCTGGTTCTCGTCCGACAGGACGATCCGCCAATATGCCACCGAGATCTGGAGAGCCTGATGAAAAAACCGCTCAATTCGGCCGAAGAGAAAAAGACTGGCGAAATCACGAAGGCTGAAATCGAGGCGATCAAGAGCGGTTTGCATTCCAATCCCTTTGCCCTTCTCGGCGTTCACGAGACGCCGGAAGGGTTTTCCGCCCGCTGTTTCATTCCGGGCGCCGAGGAGGTTTCCGTCCTCACGCTGGATGGAAATTTCGTAGGTGAATTGAAGCGGCTTGATCCTGATGGTTTTTTCGAAGGCCGGATCGATCTTTCAAAGCGCCAGCCGGTGCGGTACCGCGCCAGCCGCGACGATGCCGAATGGGCGGTGACCGACCCCTATAGCTTCGGCCCTGTTCTCGGACCCATGGACGATTATTTCGTCCGTGAAGGATCGCATCTCAGGCTCTTCGACAGGATGGGCGCGCATCCGCTGAAACTCGAAGGCGTCGAAGGTTTTCACTTCGCCGTGTGGGCGCCCAATGCGCGGCGTGTTTCCGTCGTCGGCGATTTCAACAATTGGGATGGCCGCCGGCATGTGATGCGCTTCCGCAAGGATACCGGCATCTGGGAAATCTTCGCGCCTGACGTCTATGCCGGCTGCGCCTACAAGTTCGAAGTCCTCGGCGCCAATGGCGAGCTTCTGCCCCTGAAGGCCGACCCTTATGCCCGCCGCGCCGAATTGCGGCCGAAGAACGCTTCCGTCACCGCGCCGGAACTGACGCAGAAATGGGAAGATCAGGCCCACCGGGAACATTGGGCGCAGGTGGACCAGCGCCGCCAACCGATCAGCATCTATGAGGTGCATGCCGGCTCCTGGCAGCGCCGCGAGGACGGCACCTTCCTCAGCTGGGATGAACTCGCCGCCCAGCTCATTCCCTATTGTACGGATATGGGTTTTACCCATATCGAATTTCTGCCCATCACCGAACATCCCTATGATCCCTCCTGGGGTTACCAGACGACCGGCCTTTATGCGCCATCCGCCCGTTTCGGCGATCCCGAGGGCTTTGCCCGTTTCGTCAATGGCGCGCACAAGGTCGGTATCGGCGTTCTTCTCGACTGGGTTCCGGCGCATTTTCCGACCGATGAGCACGGGTTGCGCTGGTTCGACGGCACCGCGCTTTACGAGCACGCCGATCCGCGTCAGGGTTTTCACCCCGACTGGAACACGGCGATCTACAATTTCGGCCGTATCGAGGTCATGTCCTACCTCATCAACAACGCGCTTTATTGGGCCGAGAAATTCCATCTCGACGGCCTGCGCGTCGATGCGGTCGCCTCGATGCTCTATCTCGATTATTCCCGCAAGGAAGGCGAGTGGATCCCCAATGAATATGGCGGACGCGAAAATCTCGAATCCGTCCGCTTCCTGCAGAAGATGAATTCGCTCGTCTACGGCACCCATCCCGGCGTCATGACGATCGCGGAGGAATCCACCTCCTGGCCGAAAGTATCCCAGCCCGTCCACGAGGGCGGTCTCGGTTTCGGCTTCAAATGGAACATGGGCTTCATGCACGACACGCTGAGTTATTTCGCGCGTGAGCCGGTGCATCGCAAGTTCCACCATCAGGAACTGACCTTCGGCCTGCTTTACGCCTTCACCGAGAATTTCGTGCTTCCGCTTTCCCACGACGAGGTGGTGCACGGCAAGGGATCGCTGATCGCCAAGATGTCCGGCGATGACTGGCAGAAATTCGCCAATCTCCGCTCCTATTACGGCTTCATGTGGGGTTATCCCGGCAAGAAGCTGCTGTTCATGGGGCAGGAGTTCGCACAGTGGAGCGAATGGAGCGAAAAGGGGTCGCTCGACTGGAACCTGCGCCAATATCCGATGCATGAGGGCATGCGCCGCCTCGTGCGCGATCTCAACCTCACCTATCGATCCAAAGCTGCCCTGCACGCCCGTGACTGCGAACCTGACGGCTTCCGCTGGCTTGTGGTCGATGATCACGAGAATTCCGTCTTCGCCTGGCTGCGCACGGCGCCCGGCGAAAAGCCGGTGGCGGTCATCTGCAACCTCACCCCGGTCTATCGGGAAAATTATTATGTGCCGCTGCCTCTGGCGGGGCGGTGGCGGGAGATTCTCAACACCGATGCCGAAATTTATGGCGGTAGCGGCAAGGGAAATGGCGGACGCGTTCAGGCGGTCGATGCCGGCGGCGATATCGGGGCGATGCTCGTCCTGCCGCCGCTTGCCACGATCATGCTCGAACCGGAAAACTGACAGACAGAGAGGGAGGACACCATGTCGGAAAAAAGAGTTCAGCCTTTGGCGCGTGATGCAATGGCCTATGTCCTCGCAGGCGGCAGAGGCAGCCGCCTGAAGGAGCTGACGGACCGCCGGGCAAAACCCGCCGTCTATTTCGGCGGCAAGGCGCGTATCATCGATTTTGCGCTTTCCAACGCGCTCAATTCCGGCATTCGCCGCATCGGCGTCGCCACGCAATACAAGGCGCACTCCCTCATTCGCCACCTGCAGCGTGGCTGGGACTTCTTCCGCCCTGAACGGAACGAGAGCTTCGACATTCTTCCCGCCTCCCAGCGCGTTTCCGAAACGCAATGGTATGAAGGCACCGCCGACGCGGTTTACCAGAATATCGACATCATCGAGCCCTATGCGCCGGAATATATGGTCATCCTCGCCGGCGACCATATCTATAAGATGGACTACGAATACATGCTGCAGCAGCATGTCGATTCCGGCGCTGACGTGACGATCGGCTGCCTTGAAGTGCCGCGCATGGATGCGACCGGTTTCGGCGTGATGCATGTGAATGAAAAAGACGAGATCATCGATTTCATCGAAAAGCCGGCCGATCCGCCAGGCATTCCCGGCAATGAAGGCTTCGCACTCGCCTCCATGGGCATTTATGTCTTCCACACGAAATTCCTGATGGAAGCGCTGCGCCGCGACGCCGCCGATCCGACCTCCAGCCGCGACTTCGGCAAGGATATCATTCCCTATATCGTAAAGCACGGCAAAGCCGTCGCCCACCGCTTCGCAGACTCCTGCGTCCGCTCGGATTTCGAGCATGGTCCTTACTGGCGCGACGTGGGCACCATCGATGCCTACTGGCAGGCCAATATCGATCTCACGGATGTGGTGCCTGACCTCGATATCTACGACAAGTCCTGGCCGATCTGGACCTATGCGGAAATCACCCCGCCGGCGAAATTCGTGCATGACGATGAGAACCGCCGCGGTTCGGCCGTGTCTTCGGTTGTTTCCGGGGACTGCATCATTTCCGGTGCGGCCCTCACCCGCAGCCTCCTGTTTACCGGCGTGCGCGCCAATTCATACTCCCGCCTTGAGAATGCCGTAGTACTGCCGAGTGTGAAGATCGGGCGTCATGCCCAGCTCAGCAATGTCGTCATCGACCATGGCGTGGTCATTCCGGAAGGACTGATTGTAGGAGAAGACCCAGAACTGGATGCCAAACGTTTCCGCCGCACTGAAAACGGCATCTGCCTTATCACCCAATCGATGATCGACAAGCTGGACCTGTAGAGCCCATGAATGTCCTTTCGGTTTCATCCGAAATCTATCCCCTGATCAAGACCGGAGGGCTCGCCGACGTTGCCGGCGCGCTCCCCATCGCGCTCGAGGCCCTTGGCGTCAGGACGCGGACATTGATACCCGGATATCCGGCGGTGAAAGCCGCCGTGACAGACCCCGTCAAATGTCTGGAATTTACCGATCTGCTCGGCGAAAAAGCCGATGTGCTCGAAGTGCGGCATGAGGGGCTCGATCTCCTCATTCTCGATGCGCCCGCCTATTACGAGCGCTCCGGCGGCCCTTATCTCGACCAGACCGGCAAGGATTATCCAGACAATTGGAAGCGCTTCGCGGCACTGTCGCTCGCGGCGGCCCGTATTGCCGCCGGCGCGCTTCCCGGCTGGCGGCCGGATATCGTGCACGCCCATGACTGGCAGGCCGCCATGGCGCCGGTCTATATGCGTTATGCCGAAACGCCTGAGATTCCGAGCCTGCTCACCATCCACAACATCGCCTTTCAGGGCCAGTTCGGCGCCAATATCTTCAGCAAACTGGCGCTGCCACCGCATTCCTTCGGCATGGAAGGCATCGAATATTATAATGATGTGAGCTTCCTGAAGGGCGGCCTGCAGACGGCAACGGCGCTCAGCACCGTCAGCCCGTCCTATGCCGAGGAGATCCTCACCCCGCAATTCGGCATGGGCCTGCACGGCGTCATCGGCAGCCGCGCCCATGTGCTGCACGGCATCGTCAACGGCATCGATGCCGATGTCTGGAACCCGGCAACGGACCATCTGATCCACGACAATTATTCGGCCGCCAATCTCAAGAACCGCGCGCTGAACAAGAAGGCGGTCGCCGAACATTTCCGCATCGATGATGATGACAGCCCGCTGTTCTGCGTCATCTCCCGCCTCACCTGGCAGAAGGGCATCGACCTCATGGCGGAAGCCGTGGATGAGATCGTTTCGCTCGGCGGCCGTCTCGTGGTGCTTGGCGCGGGCGATGTGGCGCTGGAAGGCGCGCTTCTGGCGGCGGCATCCCGACACCATGGCCGCGTCGGCGTTGCCATCGGTTACAACGAACCCCTGTCGCATCTCATGCAGGCGGGCTGCGACGCGATCATCATTCCCTCGCGTTTCGAACCCTGCGGCCTCACCCAGCTTTACGCGCTGCGTTATGGCTGCATTCCGGTCGTCGCCCGCACCGGCGGCCTTGCCGATACGGTGATCGACGCCAACCATGCCGCCATCGCCAATAAATCGGCGACAGGCGTGCAATTTTCACCCGTCACGCTTGATGGTCTGAAACAGGCGATCCGCCGGACCGTCCGTTATTATCACGACCCGAAACTGTGGACACAAATGCAGAAACTCGGAATGAAATCCGATGTTTCCTGGGAAAAGAGCGCCGGTCTCTACGCCGCGCTTTACAGCCAGCTTATTTCGAAAGGCCATTGAAACAATGATCAAAACCATCAAGACGACGCCCTATCAGGACCAGAAGCCGGGCACATCCGGCCTGCGTAAGAAGGTGCCGGTCTTCGCCCAGGAAAATTACGCGGAGAACTTCATCCAGTCGATCTTCGACGCACTCGAAGGCTTTGAGGGCCAGACGCTGGTGATTGGTGGCGACGGCCGTTATTACAACCGCGAAGTCATCCAGAAGGCGATCAAGATGGCCGCCGCTGCCGGTTTCGGCAAGGTTCTGGTCGGTCAGGGCGGCATTCTCTCCACACCCGCCGCCTCCAACGTCATCCGCAAATACAAGGCCTTCGGCGGCATCGTGCTTTCCGCCAGCCATAATCCCGGCGGTCCGACCGAAGATTTCGGCATCAAATACAATATCGGTAATGGTGGTCCCGCACCTGAGAAGATCACGGACGCTATCTATGCCCGCTCGAAAGTCATCGACAGCTACAAAATCTCGGATGCCGCCGATATCGATCTAGACAAGATCGGCAGCTTCAAGGTGGACGAGCTGACTGTCGAGGTGATCGATCCGGTCGCCGATTATGCCGCCCTGATGGAAGAGCTGTTCGATTTCGACGCCATCCGCACGCTTATCGCCGGCGGCTTCAAGGTCGTGGTTGATTCCATGAGTGCCGTTACTGGCCCTTATGCCGTGGAAATCATCGAAAAGCGCCTCGGCGCACCGAAGGGTTCCGTCCGCAACGCCACACCGCTGCCGGATTTCGGCGGCCATCATCCCGACCCGAACCTTGTCCACGCCAAGGAGCTTTATGACGACGTCATGAGCCCGGAAGGCCCCGATTTCGGCGCCGCTTCCGATGGCGATGGCGACCGCAACATG
Organism: Agrobacterium sp. LAD9; assembly: GCF_003031125.1. Classification (NCBI taxonomy): domain Bacteria; kingdom Pseudomonadati; phylum Pseudomonadota; class Alphaproteobacteria; order Hyphomicrobiales; family Rhizobiaceae; genus Agrobacterium; species Agrobacterium sp. LAD9. Next base: position 116,740 of record NZ_PHGS01000029.1, read on the forward strand.
GTCGTCGGCAAGGGCATGTTCGTCACGCCATCAGACAGTCTGGCCATCATCGCCGCCAATGCCAAACTCGCCCCCGGTTATGCGGCCGGCATTTCCGGTATCGCCCGCTCCATGCCGACAAGTGCGGCAGCCGACCGTGTCGCCGAAAAGCTCGGCCTTGGCATGTATGAGACGCCGACCGGCTGGAAATTCTTCGGCAACCTCATGGACGCCGGCAAGGTGACGATCTGCGGCGAAGAGAGCTTCGGCACCGGCTCCAACCATGTGCGCGAAAAGGATGGCCTCTGGGCTGTGCTCTACTGGCTGAACATCGTCGCCGCGCGCAAGGAAAGCGTGAAAGACATCGTCACCAGGCACTGGGCCGAATATGGCCGCAACTATTATTCGCGCCACGACTATGAGGAAGTGGATTCAGATGCGGCGAACACGCTGGTCGCCACCCTGCGCGAAAAGCTCGCAACGCTGCCGGGCACCAGCTACGGCAATCTGAAGGTCGCGGCGGCGGATGATTTTGCCTATCACGATCCGGTCGATCAGTCCGTCAGCAAAAATCAGGGCATCCGCATCCTCTTCGAAGGCGGTTCGCGCATCGTGCTGCGCCTTTCCGGCACCGGTACTGCGGGCGCGACGCTTCGCCTTTATGTCGAGCGTTACGAGGCGGATGCGGCCCGTCATGGCATCGAAACGCAGGAAGCGCTTTCCGACCTGATTGCCGTTGCCGATACGATCGCCGGCATCAGGGCCCATACCGGCCGCAACGCCCCGAGCGTTATTACGTAAGGGCTTGTCACCCGCTCATGAGGGACGCGCTGAAAGCGTCCCTCATTCGGCCTTGCCTCCCTTTTCCGTTCTGGAAGAGAAACACCATTCCCCGGAGAGACAGACCATGCAGATACCTTCCGTTTTCCCCAAAGGTGCAATCCAGATGGAAAACGGAACGGAATTCACGGTCTATTCCAGGCATGCCTCCCAGATCGATCTCTGCCTTTTTGATAAAACCGGCGAAAAAGAAACGGCGCGCCTGCCGATGGTGCGCGGCGCAGACGATATTCACAGATTGATCGTCGCCGACGTCGGCCTCGGCACGCGATACGGCTTTCGCGCTCACGGCATTTACGCCCCTGAACACGGCCTCTGGTTCGATCCCGCAAAGCTGCTGCTCGATCCCTATGCCACGGAGATCGACCGCCCCTTCCGACACGATCCAGCGCTTTACGCCTTTGGCGCGGAGACCGGCGAGATCATGCCGAAGGCGGTCCTTTCCCAATATGAGCCGGTCAAGCGCCATCAGCCGCATTTTGCCGAAGGCGGGCTGATTTATGAGCTTGCCGTCAAATCCTTCACGCAGTTGCATCCCGAGGTGCCGAAAGACATCAGAGGCACCGTCGCAGCACTTGCCCATCCCGCCATTCTCGCACACCTGAAAAAAATCGGCGTCGATGCGGTGGAATTGATGCCGATCACCGCTTGGATCGACGAGCGCCACCTGCCGCCTCTCGGCCTTTCCAATGCCTGGGGTTATAATCCCGTCGGCTTCATGGCGCTCGATCCGCGCCTCTGCCCCGGCGGCGTGCGGGAATTGCGAGATACGGTTGCGGCGCTGCATGCGGAAGGCATCGGCGTCATTCTCGATCTCGTCTTCAACCATACGGGTGAAAGCGATATCGAGGGCTCGATCCTGTCGTTGCGCGGGCTCGATAATCTCACCGCCTTCCGTCACCCACAGGGAAAACCGGGCGTGCTGGTCAACGATACCGGAACCGGCAACACGGTTGCCTGCGATCACCCCTGTATTCGCCAGCTCATCGTCGATTCCCTCAGGCATTTCGTTCTGAATGCCGGTGTGGACGGCTTCCGTTTCGATCTCGCGCCCGTGCTCGGAAGAACGGCCGCCGGCTTCGACATGGCGAGCGAGACGCTGGCCGCCATGCATTCGGACCCGGCGCTTTACGACCGGATCTTGATCGCCGAACCCTGGGATATCGGTCCCGGCGGATATCAGCTCGGCAATTTCCCTGAAAGCTTCCTCGAGTGGAACGATCGCGCCCGCGACGACATGCGCCGTTTCTGGCGTGGTGATGCCGGCACGACCGGGGCGCTGGCCAATGCGCTATCCGGTTCCTCGCCTGTCTTTTCCCGCCATGGCCGCTCGAAAAGCCGCAGTGTCAATTTCCTTGCCGCCCATGACGGTTTTACCCTGTTCGATCTTGTCAGCCATGAACGCAAGCACAATGAAAGGAACGGCGAGAGCAATCGCGACGGCCACAATGACAACCATTCCTGGAACAACGGTTTTGAAGGCCTGACCGATGATCCCGCCATTGTCGCCGCCCGGCTTGCGGATGTGAAAGCGCTGCTTTCCACGCTTTTCGTCAGCCGCGGCGCCTTGATGCTGACGGCGGGCGACGAGGGCGGCCGCAGCCAGCAGGGCAACAACAATGCCTATTGCCAGGACAATGAGATCAACTGGGTCGACTGGTCATCGCTTGTCCCCGAACTGATCGACCACACGGCCTTTCTTGCCGCATTGCGCAAACGTTTCGGCGTGTTTTCTGAGACGGGCTTCTTTTCCGGCAGGGACGATGTGACATGGCTTGCCCCCGCCGGAGAACCGATGACGACAGCAGATTGGGAAAGACCGGATGCGCAGGCCTTCGCCATGCTGCTTTCCACCCCGGACCGGGAGACCGGCGAGGATACCGAGCTTGCCGTTCTTATCAATCGCGGCCGCGAGATCGTTCCCTTCACCCTGCCGGGTGATGGCTGGCGCGCCATAGGTACGGATTTCGGCAATCCCGCCTTCCTGCCCGCCCGTTCGGTGGTGTTTTATCTGCGCAGTTGATCCCTTCGCGTCACGAGCCGTATAAGTCGCGGGAAACAATGCGGACGAGGTAACATGACAAAAGAAATTGCGCTGGCGGAAATGAAGGATCGCGTCGGCACGGAAATGGGCGTTTCCGACTGGATCACCGTTGACCAGACGATGATTGATGCCTTCGCAAAAGCGACGCTGGACGAACAGTTCATCCACACCGACCCGGAACGCGCCAAAGCGGAAAGCCCCTTCGGCGGCACCATCGCCCATGGCTTCCTGACGCTCTCCCTGCTTTCGGCGCTGAATTACGATGCCCTGCCCCGCATTCGCGAACAGACCATGGGCATCAATTACGGCTTCGATGCCATCCGTTTCGTCACGCCGGTCAAAAGCGGCGCGCGGGTGCGTGGCCGTTTCACGCTGGCGGAAGCGCGTTTTCGCGGGGCCGCCATGCTGATGACGACTTATGACGTGACGGTGGAAATCGAAAACGAGAAAAAACCGGCGCTTACCGCACGCTGGACCACCATCAGCCAGTTCAACCCGGAGGACAGGCCGCAAGACGCCTGAAACCACCGCAAGGGAGAGAGCGCATGCATGACGAAGCCGTAAGGAATGCGTTTCTCGTGCAGGCAAGAGCCTGCGACAGCCTTGGCTCGCCCTTTACCGCACGGCTATGCCGCGCGGTGGCAGCAAGGCTCGACCGCCAGACGGAGGTGGGCGAGCGGATTTTATCCTGGCCCGGCGATGTCGGCCCCTCAGGCGATTCCGTTCCCCTGCGGTTGGCGGGCGCCCTGCATGCGCTTGCCATCAAGGAAAAGATCGCGCCGCTTGTCGATATCCCGCCGGAAGACGAGGAGGCTCTCTGGCAGGCTTGCGCCAGCGCCCTGCGTTTTCATTCCGCCTTCATCCTTGAAAGGTTGAAATCACCACCGCAGACCAACGAGGTTCGCCGTTCCGCCGTGCTGCTGCCGGGCTTTCTTTCGATTGCGGAATTGACCGGCAAACCGCTGGTGCTTTCCGAAGTGGGAGCCAGCGCCGGCCTCAACCTGCAATTCGACCGTTACCAATATCACCTCGGCAAACTCACCTGGGGCGAACAATCCGATGTTATCCTGTCACCAGAATGGCGCGGCAATACCCCACCCCATGGGCGGATCGAGGTTATCGAGCGCGCCGGCTGCGATCTCAATCCGCTCGATCCGTCATCGGCCGAGGATCGTCTGCGCCTGATGTCCTATGTCTGGGCCGACCAGACCGACCGTCTGGAGCGCATCGCCGCCGCGTTGCGGATTGCGGTGGAGAACGGCCTGCAGGTCGAAAAGGCCGACGCCATAGACTGGCTGAAACGCCGCCTTGCCACGCAATATCCGGGTACTGCCCACGTCGTCTATCATACCGTCGCCTGGCAATATCTGCCCGATCCCTTGAAACAGGCAGGCGAGGCACTGATCGCCGAGGCCGGAACCCGTGCCACGCTGGAGGCCCTGCTTGCCCGCCTGCAAATGGAGGCGGATGCGACGTCCGGCAGTGCCGCCATTACCCTGCAAATCTGGCCGACCGGCGAGAAGCAGGAAATCGGCCGCGCCGATTTCCATGGGCGATGGGTGCAATGGCGAGGCTGGAAATAAGGGCAAAAAAATTTAGACGAAGAGATCGCCCAAAATCCAACTAGTACTTGTAAAATGAATACAACCATGCTCCTCTTCTTGAGACCTTATCTAGAGGGGGATTCTAATTGCGTATCAAAACCCCAAAAATCATAAATATTCTTATGTTTTGGACGTTAATTTCGACCCCGGTGCTCGCCCAGCAACAAATGGGATCGCAAGCCGCCATGAATGCGTGCGCAAACATTGCCACCTTACTGCAGATGGGAGGGCCACAACTGCAATCTGCATTTGGGCAGCATGCACTATTTGCAATTTTTCAACAAACTGGTGGAACAGGTCGCTATCTACCCCTAGTACAACTTGGACCTGTTCATAACGTTATGATAGGCGGGGAAAATGTACTTCCGTTGGGCAGTTTTTTGACTTGCCGGACCGTTCATCAGAATGGATATGCGGATTGGCAGCTTGCATTTTCTCAAATGACGCAGAGATTTGAGAATTTTCAGTTCAATTCGGTGCCTGGTGGAAACCCAAATCCAAACCCGACTCCGAATCCGACGCCAAATCCCAATCCCAATCCCAACCCGAATCCCACACCGAATCCGGTGCCAAAACCACCTTCGGATAATCAGGCCTGTCAAAAATTTCCCGAACTTTGCCCCTGAGGTGAACGCCATGATTACGAGACGCAGTCTTATTGTCGGATGCGGCGCAAGCCTCGCACTACCCGGGATATGCCGATGCCAGACATATAACGGATGCACGCTAACCGCCTCGGAGATTGCATCCGAAACGGATAACAAAACGATGGAGTTCTCCTACGTCGACGGCCAGGCTCCAATCGCCACGTCTGGAGATAAAGACTTTGACTACGCGCTGGCGCAGACCCTGAACTATCTCAGTAATCTTTTCGATGTCCTGCCCGGCTTCACTTATCTCGACGACGCGAAGGGGAAAAATGCCTATGCCAGTTCGGCCAACTATATGGGGCGCTCGGACGGTACGGTTCTTTTTGGCCTACGTTTTCTACAGGAATTTCTCAATCAGCCAGCCTATCCCGCCGCTTACATCGCAGCCGTATGCGCTCATGAGTTTGGGCATATCGCACAATATAAATATGGAATAGACGACCGATTGCGCGGGCAGCCGACCGTAAAAAGAATAGAGCTACATGCGGACTATCTAGCGGGATATTTTGCGGGCAACCGCAAGCTAGATAACGCAAATTTCCCGGCAGCGGTTATCGCCCAGGCACAATTCAGCGTGGGAGATCACGCAGTTGATAATCCCGGGCACCACGGCACGCCGGACGAGCGCGGAAATGCCGTAAAAGCCGGTTTTCTTGCCAGTTATCGCCAACGCCTAAAGTTCAAAGATGCACTGGAAGCCGGCGTTGCATATGTCCAAACCCTCTAAATTAAACACCCTGCCTGACTTTGGCTTTAAAAACTCCATGTCTTCAGACAGATATAAGCCGCTCTCTTTTTAAAGCGCTTGAAGAGTCTAAACCGCCACGTCCGCCGCCGCCTCCTGCAGCAGCCCGCCGACATATTCGGCAAAGGAGCGCCAGCATTCCACCCGGAACGTATCGTCCGCGGTGCGCAGCAGCACCACTTCCGCCTTGCCGAAGACGGTGCGTGAGCAAGCGCCGACAGGGAATTTTGCGTGAGAAAGGTCCTGCGGGCAGCCGGCATTGAGCGCTGCTTCCGCGCCAGCGCCGGAGACGATGACGGCCGTGTTGCGGTGGGAAACATCGGTTGCCGAAAACAGGCCCGCAACATTGGCGAGCGCTGCCATCAGGTCGCTTTCGCCCTGATCGATCACCAGCCATTCATCCGGCCCAATCCACAGGGCGGAACGCAGGCCCGACGTGACGGAGCTCTTCGGGCTGATGGGCAGCGCAAGACCGAGCGCTTCGGACAGCGCCGGTACAGCGCTTTCCCGTGCGCGTAGCGACAGCCGCGAGGCGGAAGCCGCAGGCTTCAGCGATACGAAGGGAGAGCCGCCGTGAAAATCCTCAAGCACGGATTTGCGTTTTGCGTGCAGCATGTCAGCCATTGAGACGGGCTCCTTCCTTGTCGAGGAAGACCATGTCGGTCACTTCGACGGCAATGGTTTTATCGGCAAGTGGAATATAGAGCGTTTCGCCCATGCGCGCCCTGCCATCCGCCACCAGCGCAAAAGCGATGGAGTGGCCGAGGTTTTCCGACCAGTAGGCCGAGGTGACATGGCCGAGCATGGTCATCGGTTTCGGCTGGTTCGGATCGACGACGATCTGGCCGCCCTCATCCGGAACGGTCAGCCGGTCCTTCGTCTTAAGGCCAACAAGCTGCTTGCGGCCGGAGCGCGTGAGATCGGGGCGTTTCAGCCCGCGGATACCGACGAAATCCGTCTTCTTTTTCGAAACGGCCCAGGCAAGCCCGGCATCGTCAGGTGTCACCGTTCCGTCTGTATCCTGCCCTACGATGATGTAACCCTTCTCGGCACGCAGGATATGCATGGTTTCGGTGCCATAAAGGCAGCCGCCGACGGCTTCCGCCCTGTCGCGGATCGCACTCCAGACGGCGGCGCCGTAATCGGCCGGCACATTGATTTCGAAGCCGAGTTCGCCGGTGAAGGAGACGCGGAAGAGGCGCGTTGGCACGCCGCAGAACTTGCCTTCGGCTACCGCCATATGCGGGAAGGCTTCCGGCGACAGATCGATACCCTCAACGAAGGGCGCGATGACTTCCCGCGCCTTCGGCCCCTGCACGGCAATGACAGCCCACTGTTCGGTTGCCGAGGTGAGCCAGACGTCGAGATCGGGGAATTCGGTCTGGAGATAATCTTCCATGTGCTGGAGAACGCGGGGCGCGCCGCCCGTCGTCGTCGTGACATGGAACCGGTCTTCGGCAAGACGGCCGACAACACCGTCATCGTAAACGAAACCGTCTTCACGGGTCATGATGCCATAACGGCAGCGGCCGGGTTTCAGAGTATCCCAGGCATTGGTGTAGATGAGGTTCAGGAACTTCGCCGCATCCGGGCCAACCACCTCGATCTTGCCGAGCGTGGAGGCATCGAACACGCCGACGCTCTCACGCACCGTCTTGCATTCGCGGTTGATCGCCTCATGCATGTCCTCGCCCGCCCGCGGGAAGAACCAGGCGCGTTTCCAGTTGCCGACATCCTCGAAAACCGCGCCGGCCGCAAGCTCTTCCTCGTGCATCGGCGTCTTGCGGGTGGGATCGAACAGCGCGCCGCGCGAATGGTTGATGAGCGTGCCGAAGGTGACCGGCGTATAGGGCTGGCGGAAGGTGGTGAGGCCGACCTTGGGCAAATCCCGACCAAGCGCCTCCGATGCGATGGCGAGACCATGCATGTTGGACATCTTGCCCTGATCCGACGCCATGCCGTTGGTGGTGAAGCGTTTGATATGCTCGACCGAATGCATGCCCTCGCGCACGGCAAGGCGAATATCCTTGGCGCAGACATCGTGCTGGAAATCGATGAAGGCCTTGACGCCGGTGCCCTCACCCGCGCCTTCGGCAGTACCGATCATGCCGCCCGTCCAGGCGCGCGCATTCTCGCCGGAAAACGCCACAGAACCGCCGCCGGCAGCTGTTGCCTCGGCAATGATTGCGGAAAGATCATCCGTGCCGTTGCAGGCGCCGATGGAAACGCAGTTCTGCACATGGATATCCGGCAGGAAGCGCTGGTTAGCCGCGTCAAACTTCAGCTTGCCGCGCGATTGCGAGAAGAGATGCACCGAGGGTGTCCAGCCGGCGGAAACGACAAGCGCATCGATGGCGATCTTGCGCTTGTTGGAGCCGCCATTGCGGCCAACGGTCATCGAGGAGACGCGCAGGCGGCCGGCGGTGTTGTAAACACTGTGACCCGCCAGCACTTCAATGCCGAGCGCCCGTGCTTCGTCCAGCAGGCGCTGATCCGGGTTCTCGCGGCAATCGACGATGGCGGCGATCTTCACCCCCGCCTTCTTGAGATCGAAGGCCGTCTCATAGGCCGAATCATGGGCGGTGTAGACCCCGACATTGTGGCCGACGGCCACACCATAATGGTTGAGGTAGGTGCGGGCGGCCGCAGCCAGCATGATGCCCGGGCGGTCATTGTTAGCGAAGACCATGTGGCGCTCGATTGCGCCCGCCGCGAGCACGATCTTCTTCGCACGCACTTGCCACAGCCGCTCACGCGGCTGGTGTCTGGCGGGCGTGGCGAGATGGTCGGTCACGCGCTCGGCCAGCGCCACGAAATTGTGGTTGTAATAACCAAAGGCCGTCGTGCGCGTCAGAACCCGCACATTGGGCAGGGCTTTCAGTTCGGCGAAAACCTTCTGCGCCCATTCATAACCGGGCAGACCATCGATGACTGCACCGGTATCGAAACGCAGCGCGCCGCCAACTTCGGCATTTTCATCCACCAGAATGACGCTGGCCCCGGTCTTTGCAGCAGCAAGCGCCGCCGTCAGGCCGGCAACGCCGGCGCCGGCGACGAGCACGTCGCAATGGGCATAACGGCCGGAATAGTGATCCGCATCCGGTTCGCTCGGCGCCTTGCCGAGACCGGCGGCGCGGCGGATCAGCGGTTCGTAAATCTTGTGCCAGGCGGCCTTCGGCCACATGAAGGTCTTGTAGTAGAAACCCGCGGCGAACATCGGCGACAGAAGATCGTTGATGGCGTTCAGATCGAAGGACAGCGACGGGAAACGGTTCTGCGAGGCGATGATGGCGCCGTCGAAAACCTCCTGCACCGTGGCGCGCACATTGGGCTGCTTGCGCAGGCTGTCGCGTGAGACATCGATCAGCGCATTCGGCTCTTCCGGTCCGGCGGAAAGGAAACCACGCGGCCGGTGATATTTGAACGAGCGGCCGATCAGATGCACGCCATTTGCCAGAAGCGCTGACGCGACCGTGTCGCCCTCCAGCGCCGGATAAATCTTGCCGTCGAAGGTGAAGCGTGCGGTTCTGGCGGGGGTCAGACGGCCAGCGCCCTTGATACGATAATCGCCGCTCATTTCCCGGCTCCCTTTTCTGCGGAAAGGACCGTTTCAGCATCGGGTTTCGGTTCACCCGCCTTGTAGGTCATCAGGAATTTGTCGCTCACCGAATCGCGGGCGGCGTTGAAGAAGCGGCCGCAGCCGTGAATGTGACGCCAGCGCTCGAAAACGAGGCCCTTGTCATTGTCGCGGATGAAGAAATACTCCGCGAAGGCCTCGTCGGAAATATCGGCGATGTTTTCCGGCCGGGCAATATGGGCTTCGCCCGCCCAGCGGAATTCCAGTTCGGAACGGTCTTCCCCGCAATAGGGGCAATGGATCAGAAGCATCGTCGCTCCACCTAGAGAGAATTTTCCGGAAGCGCTGTTCCGGCGGGTTGGTCACACAGCCGTCTGCCCATCGAAACGAACGGAGAAAGCCGCTTTAAAAGTTGCTCGAAATTATCGAATGGCCTCAGCGCCGAGGCCCGGCCCATATTGACGATGGCAACCGCCATCATGTCGGTGTCGATCGCGAAGGGGTAGTCCTGCTTACCGTCGTCCTGCTCGCCGACGAAATAAACCATCTTCGTCGTAAGGCTCGGCGCGCAGAGAAGCAGGCCTTTTTCCGCCACGAAGGGCCAGTCTTTCTCACCCTGCATTTTCGCAATCTTCTGGCTGCGGAAATCCTTAGCCTCGGGAATGACGCTGCCGGCGGGCACGGCTGCAGCCGCGCCAGATATATTGAGCGCAAGCATAGCCGCCGCCGCCAGCATCAATGCGCCACCGCGGCAGCGGCAGCCTCGTCGATAAGACGGCCGGTGCGGAAGCGGTCAAGCGTCAAACCGGCCGCCAGGCGATGCGGTTCGCCACGGGCGATGAGATGCGCGAAGAGATTGGCCGAACCCGGCGTCGCCTTGAAACCGCCCGTGCCCCAGCCGCAATTGACGAAGAGGTTCTGCACCGGCGTCACGCTCTGGATGGCGGAACGATCAGGCGTGTTGTCAGTGATCCCGCCCCATTGCCGCATCATCTTGACGCGGCGGAAGATCGGGAACAGCTCGCAGATGGCGTCGAGCGTGTGGGTGATGATCTGCAGGCCGCCGGTCTGCGAATAGGAATTATATTGGTCCGTGCCAGCGCCGATAACCAGCTCGCCCTTGTCGGACTGCGAAATATAGGCATGCACCGTGTTGGACATGACGACACAGGGGAAGATCGGCTTCAGCGGTTCCGACACCAGCGCCTGCAGCGGGTTGGAATGCAGAGGAACACGCACGTCCGCCATCTTCATGATGACCGAGGAATGACCGGCGGCGGAAACGCCGATTTTTTTCGCGCCAATGAAACCGCGATTGGTCTCCACGCCCGTCACCGCGCCATCAGGCCCGCGGCGAATGCCCGTGACCTCACAATTCTGGATGATGTGCACGCCACGGTCTGAAGCCGCGCGCGCATAACCCCAGGCCACCGCATCATGGCGGGCCGTGCCGCCGCGGCGCTGAAGGGCTGCACCATTGATCGGGTAACGCGCATTGCCTGATATATCGAGCGGCGGGCAATAGGCTTTCGCCTGCTCCGGCGTCAGCCACTCATTGTCGATGCCATAAAGACGGTTGGCGTTGATATGGCGGCTGAAGGACTGCCGATCATGGATATTGTGCGACAGCATCATCACGCCGCGCGCCGAATACATGACGTTGTAATTGAGATCCTGGCTCAAGCCTTCCCACAGTTTCAGGGAATGCTCGTAAATATCCATGCTCTCTTCATAGAGATAATTGGAGCGGATGATGGTGGTGTTGCGGCCGGTATTGCCGCCGCCGAGCCAGCCTTTTTCCAGAACTGCGACATTGGTAATGCCGTGTTCCTTGGCAAGGTAATAGGCCGCTCCGAGCCCATGCCCGCCGCCGCCGATGATGACGACATCATAATCCTTGCGCGGCTCGGGTGAAGCCCATTGCGCATCCCACCCTTTATGACCCCGCAACGCCTCACGCGCCACGGCAAAAACGGAATATTTGCGCATTCGCAGTCTGCTCCTCAAGAACCGGCCAGAGGCCGTAAACATAGTTCCGGCCCGTATCATACACATGGCAAATCGGGATGGGAGGCAATATTCATTTTGCGACGTCGCAATGATTTTGTTTCGACATCGCAGGCGGAATTCCGGGCAGGCCGCATTTTGCTGGTTGATTATGCGCTAGCGGCTGGACTTGCTGCAAATGATCTGTTATTGCACGTCACCAATCGCCCAGCTCGACAGCCGGACGAACCATTTTTTGTTTGCGTGTGAATGCCTTTATTCACACAGCAAGATAACCAAACTAAAGGAACGGGTTTAACGTGCAGGTACTAGTCCGCGACAATAACGTTGATCAGGCGCTCCGCGCCCTGAAGAAAAAGATGCAGCGCGAAGGCATTTTCCGTGAAATGAAAATGCGCGATTATTACGAAAAGCCCTCCCAGAAGCGCGCCCGCGAAAAGGCTGAAGCCGTTCGCCGCGTTCGCAAGCTGGCACGCAAGCGTGCACAGCGCGAAGGTCTGGTTGCAGGCCCCCGCGCAGGCCGTTAATAGGCCGTCTTTTGGACGTTTTTGAATGCTTGTTGGGCGGGGGCGATCAATTCGCCGCCGCTCTTTGTGTTTGTGGCCGGAGAATGTTCTTGAGAACGATCGTGAGACCGGCCTGCGAGGGAACCCACACCGAATGATCGCTGTCGACGCCTGTGTTGTGAAAAACTCCGATGCCTCCACGCGCCGGGTGCCATTGAAAAACAACAGAGGGTTCCGCGCTTCTCTGGTCATCTGTACCGTCCTTGCCGGTCTTTCCGGCTGCGCGACATCCAACCAGACGGAAGATGTGTTCCGGATCGACCGCGCGCAGGGTTCGCAGGAAAACATCGCCTCGCTCACCTCGGTCATCAACGCCAATCCGCAGGATCCGGAAGGCTACAATGTCCGTGGCTCGGCTTATGGCCGCGCCGGCGATTCGCGCCGCGCCATCGAAGATTTCAACAAGGCGCTGCAGCTGAACCCGCGCTTTTACCAGGCCTACGCCAACCGCGCATTGGTTTACCGCAATAGCGGACAACAGCAGCAGGCCTTGCAGGACTACAACGCCGCCCTGCAGATCAATCCGAGCTATGACGTGGCGCTGATCGGCCGTGGCAATCTTTACCGCCAGTCCGGACGCGTGAACGAAGCTTTCAACGATTTCTCCCGCGCCATCGAGCTTGAAACCACCGACGGACGCGCCTGGCACAATCGCGGCCTGATCTACCAGCTGCGCAACCAGCATGCCCAGGCCATCGAAGACTTCTCCAAGGCGATCTCGCTGTCGTCGACATCGCCGGAGCCCTATAACGGCCGCGGCCTTTCTTACGTCGCACTCAATGACGACGAAAACGCCTTCGCGGATTTCAACCACGCCATTTCGCTTGACGGTAATGTGGCAGAATCCTGGGCCAACCAGGCGCTCGTCTATGAGCGGCGCGGCGAGATGGCCAAGGCCGCCAAGTCCTATGGGCATGCGGCCCGGCTCGACCCGAAATACAAGCCTGCACTTGACGGCGTTGCCCGCACACGCGGCGCCGGCGCCTCCTGATCAAACGGACACGAACAAAAAAGCCGGCGGGTCTGTCACCCGCCGGCTTTTTTTATGGAAACCGATGAGGCCTCAATGGCTGTCGCGGCGTGCTTCCGGCGTGGCGTCACCCGCCCACAATTCCGCCTGCACCGCATTTTGAAACTCCATGACTTCACGCCGCATGGCAGCGTCCTCATAACCGAGTTCCGTCAGATAGGCGGCCAGTTCACGGCACTCCCTGCGCCAGAAATCATTCGCCTCCACACCATGCAGCCGGTCGAGCATGGTTGCACATCGTTTAACGTCGGCAATACGGTTCTTTGCCGGAAAGGCTATTACTTCTGAACTCGTTGTCACGCGGGCACCTTGCTCTTGCTGAGGAATCAATACCGACTTTTTAAAGGCGAGATGGTTAACGAAGTCTGCAGAGGATGTAAGACAGCGAGCAATGGCCGCAAGAGAAGGCTTTTATGCCTCTCAAAAGCATGGAATCGCATGGTAAGGCAGCCCCGATCGGGGGAAGTCAGCAATTACCGAGGAATTTACCAATCAAGATTACCGAAATTTCATGCCGCAACCGTTAGAAGAAGTATATGTGTGTTGAAACAGCACCGGTCTCATCGTATATTTCTTGCAAAGAAAAAAAATGCCGCAGCGCAGTCAAAAATGGAGAAATCGTTCTCGGGAGGAGAGCACCATGTATGCACCTCGTGTTTTTTTCAGCATGATCGGTGCATTGCTTGCCTTTGCGGTTGCGACATATTTCATCCACGGCTCCTTCTATACGGCATTCATCCAGACCCTCATCTGTGCGCTCATTCTGCAAGTCGGTTATTTTATTGGGATTCTCGTTCTGGTCGCCCGGGAAAAACGGCGCATGCGGGAAACCTTCGCGGGGGACCGTGGCGCCGAGGCAATACAGGCGGACGCCGTAAAAAGCCCGCCGCCGCATGGCGCCAAACTGACCGATATGTGAGTTTTTACGCAGCTTCTTTTATTGCGCCGCAAAAAAATCGCTTGCATCCACACGCCTGACACTTTCTGCTGGCCAAATCCTGACGGTTGGTCAAAGCAGAAGGACAACACATGGTGAGCGGTTCACAGCCCATTTGCGTCATCATCGCTGCGAAAAATGCATCCGAAACGATCGATATAGCCATCCGCTCCGCCCTTGTGGAGCCGGAGGTCGGGGAAGTCGTGGTTATTGACGACGGTTCCACCGATACGACGAGCGATGTGGCGCATGCGGCGGATGATGGCACGGGCCGTCTGCGGGTCGTGCGATTCGATGTCAATCGCGGCCCTTCGGCCGCGCGCAACCACGCCATCTCGATTTCATCCGCGCCGTTGATCAGCATTCTCGATGCGGACGACTTCTTTTTCCGAGGTCGTTTCGCCGCCATGCTGGCCGATGACGACTGGGATCTCGTGGCCGACAATATTGCCTTCATCCAGCAATCGGTCCCCGGCGCATCCTCCATGCAGCCGGTCCGTTTCGAACCGCAGGCCCGGTTTCTGTCGCTCACGGAATTTGTGGAAGGTAATATTTCCCGGCCCGGTGTGGAGCGCGGGGAGACCGGCTTTCTGAAACCGGTGATACGCCGCGCTTTTCTCGACAAACATGCCTTGCGTTACGATGACGGTCTGCGGCTTGGCGAGGACTACGAACTTTACGTGCGGGCGCTTGCCGCCGGTGCACGTTACAAGGTCATCCGCCATTGCGGTTACGGCGCGATCGTGCGCGGCAACTCGCTGAGCGGCCGTCACCGCACCGAAGATCTTCGCCGCCTATATGAGGCGGACAAGGCCATTCTCGCCGGGTGCCGGCTCTCGGCAGAGGAAACGGCGATCCTGCGCGAACATGAAAAACATATCCGCGCCAAATTCGAGCTCCGTCATTTTCTCGATGCGAAAAAGCAGAAGGGCATGGGCGGTGCGCTGAGCCACGCCCTGACGCGGCTGCCCGCCCTGCCCGCCATCACGCGCGGCATCTGGACCGACAAGACCGCCCGCTTCCGCAAACCGTTGCCAGTGCGGGATGTTCGTTATCTGCTGGATGGCACGCCGGTTTCGTGAGGGTAGAACCCACTGCCGCAAGAACGACGACAAGTCCGCCGTTCCCTCCTCCCTCATGCCGGACTTGATCCGGCATCCAGCCACGGCACGCCTGCTCCGTGAAAGAGTCTTTCGCGATCAATGACTTGATCGCGCTGGACCCCGGATCAAGCCCGGGGTGACGGCCTGCGGATGCTCCGCTTTGCCAAACGCATAGGTGCCGCTGCACTTTATCCGTGGCGCGAGCGGAAGCACCGCCGCCGACTATCTTAAACCCTCAGAGATAGTCCCGCTTCACCGTTTCCAGAACGGCGGCGAAACGCTCCTTGCGCTCCTCCAGCCGGCCGTCCGGGCTGAGGCGTGGCTCCGCTCGGCTTGCCTGCCAGAGCGCCAGTGTGGAAGGCGCGGCCAGCACCTGCTTGGCCAGCTTGCGCAAGGATCGGGACTGGGTCTCCTGCGGTCGCACCAGCACATCGCCCTCATGTGTCGGGTTCCCATGCATCGAAACGGAACCGGTCTCGGCAATGACCGGGCCTGGCGGCGGCGGGAAACTCATGCCCCAGAAGCGCGAGCCCTTTTTCGCCGCCTCGGCGCGGGTTGAAACCGGCACGTAGCGCGGCTGATATTCGACACCCACGCTGCCGGCCCAGTCGCTCCATTTGAAGCTGTTGATCGACGGCGACGTGCTGACCGCGACCCACGGCACGCGGAAGGCATCGGCAAGGATTGCGCCATGCATGGATTCGGCGACGATGAATTCCGACTGGGCGATGGCGCGGATGACCGCTTTCGCCTCGCCGCGCGGGTCGAGATAGGTTAGCCCCGCCGGTTCGCAGACCGTCTCCCACATGCCGAATTCCGCCGATTCCCAATGGGGAACGAAGGTCTTCTTGTAGAGCTTCGGCAGGCCTTTGAAGTCAGGCATCTCGGTGACCATGACGGCCGGGTCGACAATGCCCTTTTCAGGGGCGAGCCCGAGCTTGGCGGCGGTTTTGTCGCCGCGCACGCAGCGAATATCCCAGAACTCGGTGCTGGTATCCGGCACTGCGCCATAACCATAGCCGCTGCCGATCACCAGCTTGCGCTGCTTTGCGGGCAAAAGAACATCGTTCAGAACGGTGCCGACGCCGACCAGCATGACATCGTCATGCACATCGCGCAGGCCCGGAAGCAGAAAGTCCCACAGCCACAGGTTGAGATCGTCACCGAAATTGCCGTGATGAGATTCCCAGTGGTAAGGTTTCATGAGGTCACTCCTGGGTGAAAAAACATATAAATTCTTGCGGGCGAGAATTCGCTCATCTCGAGCGGACGATTTTTCCGGCACCGAGTTCGAAAGCAGCACGCAGCAGTGCGGGATCGCGCATCGCCCATTTCAGAAGCAGTCCGAATTCGGGCGCCTTGCGCCGTTTCAGATTGCCCGCCTGGCTCCACAGCGCCTGTTTGCGCGCCGTGTTTTTATAGGAAGCGATGGAGGCGACATCGTCCGGCCGGCGTGAAAAACGGCCCTCCAGCGTATCGAGCGCCACCCAGGTATTGAACTGCTGGCGCAGGAATTCCGGCGAAGTATTGTCGATGCTGTGGAAGATATTGACGCCCATGCCACGCATCGCGCCGGCATCGTCACAGAGAAGCGTCCGCTTCGATGCGAGGATGGAATCACAGAAAAACAGCACGTCTTCCGCCGCCAGACGCAGCGCCGGGTCGAAGCGGATCTTCTCGAAAAGAGGACGGCCGATCACCATGCAGGAGAGATGCAGGAAGCTCCAGTTGCGCAGCATGACACTTGCCAGATCCGGCAGTTCGATCACCAGCGGCTTCTCGGAAAGCCTTGCCGCACCCTCATTTTTTTCCAGCTCGGAAATGGCGAAATGATAATAAAATTCGTCACTTGCCTGCATTGAGGCCCAGTAGCACTCGCCGCCATAGGTCTGAAGCGCGAAGGCGGCATTGCGCAGATGATCGGGTGTCCAGATATCGTCGGAATCCAGAAAGGCGACATAGTCGGTGCCATCAGGGATATTGTCCAGACCGGTATTGCGGGCGCCGCCCGGTCCGCCGTTGGACTGTTTAATGACGATAATCCGGTCTTTCTGTTCCTGCGAAATTTCCGCAAGTTCCTGATCGATCGGGTATGGCGATTCGTCATCGACGATGACAAGATCGAAGTCCTGGTAAGTCTGCGCAAAAACCGATGCGAGTGCACGTCCCAAGATACCGTGCTGCTTTTGGTAGTAGGGAATGACGACAGTAAATCTTGCCATTGTTTCGCCCCTTGCGTTGATCAAGAAGTGTCGGGCCCGATCCTAAAAGCGGCCCCGATGGTATCGGCAACTCCCAACCGGCTTCCTCCCGCCGGCCTCCAGAAACAGGATGCTTGTATGCCCCCAGCGCCAAATGTAAAGACCATCACCACGAATGTCGGCTGGAGCGTTTTATCAAAAACAGGGACATTCGGGCTTAAATTTGTCACGGTCCCCATTCTTGCACGGTTGCTTTCCCCGGAGGAATTCGGGGTCGTGGCGGTAGGACTAACGGTTGTACAGTTTCTGACCATGATCGCCGGCGCGGGGCTCACCTCTGCCCTCATCGTCGAAAAGGAAGAGGATATGGAAACGATCCATACCGTCTTCTGGGCCAATCTGGCGATCTCCTGCACCATGGCTGCCGTCCTCTACATCTGGGCGGAGTTTTTCGGCGGGCTGCTGGGTGCAGTGGAAAGCGCCTATCTGCTGCGCATCATGGCCTTCCTCATTCCGCTGCAGCTTGCTGGCGATGTCGCCTATTCGCTGCTCGCCCGGCGCATGAATTTCAGCAAGGACGCGCTTTGGAGCATGGCGTCGGAAAGCATCGCCGCGGTTGTCGCCGTGGCGCTCGCCCTTCTCGGCTTCGGCGTCTGGGCGCTCATCATCCAGCTTTTCGCCGCCGCCCTCATCCGGCTTGTCGGGCTTTATGCCGTTTCCCGCTACTGCCCGCGTTTTATCATGAAACCGCGCCGTCTCGTGCCGCTTCTCGGCTTCAGTTCGGGGCTGATGGGATCGGAAATCGCCAATTTCGTCACCTTCCAGTCACCGATGGTGGTGATTGCCCGACACCTGGGTCTGGCGGATGCCGGCGCCTATTCCGCCTCCAATCGTTTCGCCAGCATTCCCAATCAGGTGGTTCTGTCCGCCGTCATGGGCGTTCTGTTTCCCGCCTTCAGCCGCATGATGGACGATCCGCAGCGCCGTCGTGATGCGCTGATGTTCAGCACCCAGGTTCTGACCGTGCTCTTGGCGCCGATGATGTTCGGCCTCTGGGCCGTGGCCGAACCCGCCATGCTTGTCATCTTCGGGCAGAACTGGGCCTATGCCTGGCCGGTTCTCGGCCTGCTGGCGCTATCGAAGGCCATTCTGACACCATGCAGCACCTTCATCCCCTACCTGAAGGGTGCAGGTTACGGCCGCGTATTGTTCTGGTCGGCGACCATCCGCGCCATCGTCACCACGGCGGCAGTGTGGCTCGCAGCACTTTACGGCACGCTGATCGACGCCATGGTCTGGCTCTGCATCGTCAATGCGGTAACGCTGGTCGCCTATTCCTGGGCGGTGTTCAAGGCGAGCGACACACCGTTCTTCCGCGGCCTTTATGTCAGCAGCAGGCCGATGATCGCGGCGTTGGTGATGGCCGTTGCGGTACGTTATCTGCTTCACGTTCTGGCTGAGCGCATTCCCAGTGCCACCCTTCAGGTTCTCATCGGCGCAGCCGTGGGCGGCGTCATCTACGGGGTGCTGATCCTGCTAACCGAACGCGCGCTGCTTGGGAAAATCTTAGGCATGGTCAAATCGCGGCGTATGCGGGATACTGCAACCCAAGGTTAGAAATATAGCGGAAAAATGCGCCTCATTTCCGCCGTTAAGCGCCCTCGCCGCGAGGTTTTCATTCACCGCGGCGAGGTCAAGTCACTCGTCTTTTTGCAGCGCAACATCACGACAAATGACAAATTCACACGCTTCAGCGATTTTTAACGATGTGTGATTTTACAAAAATTACAGTTATTTCAATAATTTGAATTCTATTCGGCAAAGAAATGGCGCTGACGCCAGACATTCACCCGCAAAATCTAATCTTGTGTTTTTCCCGCGTCGCCACATTTTATCCCAAAGTCGAAACCAGACTTTCCAGTGCGGGCTTACGTTCGCTCTGGTTGCAACGCGGCGTGGGTGGACGCCGCCCAATAGGGGTGACTGATGTGACTGTCGATCAGAACCTATCCTCCCGTATCAACTTGATGCGCATATTGCTGATATCAGGAATCGTGTTCGTCCATGTGCCGCACGATGCCGAGACCAGCCCGTTTCTTGGCCTTTACGGCTTCTTCGACTGGCTGCGGGTTTTTCTGGGCGATGCGCTGTTTCGCATCGGCGTTCCCTGTCTCAGCGCCATTTCCGGCTATCTGCTGTTTCGCCGCGGCATGAGCGGGTTCGATTATCCGGCGACGATCCGCTCCAAGTCGAAAACCGTGCTGCTGCCTTTCCTTCTGTGGAATGGCGCGCTGTTTGCGGCCGTATTGCTGATCCAGCTCTTCGATGTCGGCATCGGGTATTTCCCCGATCTGTGGAATGCCAGCCCGCGTGAAATCATCAGCCATGGAACCGCACTCGAAGAGCTGCCGGTAAATGTGCCGCTTTATTTCCTGCGCGACCTGTTCGTCTGCATCCTGCTGTCGCCGGTGCTCGCCTTTCTGATGCGCCGCTTTGCCCTGCCGACCCTCGCCATCCTGCTCTTCATCACCGCCATGCCTGACCTGACGATCTTCATCGTCCAGAAGAAATCCATTCTCTTCAGCTTCTCGCTCGGCATCGCGCTTGCCCTCCACCGTATCGACGTCAAGGCGCTCGACCCCTACGCCGTGCCGATCATGGCGCTGACCTTTGTCGCCTCGGCCATGTTGGCGACGGGACTTTATCTCACCGGGCCGGAATTCACCTTCTGGCTCAACATGTCGCGCAATCTGCTTGCCGTCTTCGGCGCGCTCGGCTTCTGGGCATCCTCCGCGCTGTTGATCCGCAGCCGGCTTGGCCAGCGGCTTGCCGAAACCGGCAGCCTGAGCTTCTGGATATTCTGCGCCCACTATCCCCTGCTCGTCATCATGTGGATGGTCTGGAACAAGGGCGGGCCGGACTTCTATCCCGCCTTCTATATCACCGCGACACTTTCCGCCTTTGTCATTCTGATCATCAGCAACGCGCAGACGCGGAAATATCTACCGGCCGTCTATTCCGTGCTCACCGGAAGCCGCAACGGCAAACGCAAGACGATGACCGATTTTGCGACCAAACGGGCCTCCATGATCGGCCCGCCCACATCCGAAACACTTTATTCGCAACGACAGAGGTGAACCAATGACAACATTTGTCACCCGCGTTCAGACACGCATTCTTCTTGCCACGGCCCTTTCGGCCGCAGCTTTTGCAACGCCGATCCACGCGCAGGAAGGCAACGGCACGTCCTTCATCGAGAACTTCGATTCCATGGACCGATCTTTCTGGTACGTTTCCGACGGCTGGAACAACGGCGCGCATCAGAACTGCACCTGGTCGAAGAAGCTGGCAACGGTGGAAAACGGCCAGCTCACGCTCGGTTTCGAGGAAGCCAAGGCCGGTGATCGCAACTTCGCCTGCGGTGAAATCCAGACCAAGGGGCGTTATCGCTACGGCACCTATGAAACACGGATGAAGGCCGCCACCGGCTCCGGCCTGAACTCCGCCTTCTTCACCTATATCGGCCCGACCGACAAGAAGCCGCACGATGAAATCGACTTCGAGGTTCTCGGCAAGAACACGGGCAAGGTGCAGCTGAACCAGTATATTTCCGCCAAGGGCGGTAATGAGAAGCTGGTGCCTGTGGAAGGCGGCGCCGATGCCGGCTTCAACGACTACGCCTTCGTCTGGGAGCCGCAGCGCCTGCGTTATTACGTCAACGGCAAGCTCGTCCATGAAGTGACGGACGAGACGAAAATCCCCCAGAACGCCCAGAAGATTTTCTTCAGCCTGTGGGGTACCGACACGCTGAAGGACTGGATGGGCCGGTTCTCCTATGCGGGACCATCACAAATGATCGTTGACCGGTTTGCCTTCACGGCGCTCGGTGACAAATGCCAGTTTCCCGAGTCCATCGCCTGCGCCCTTAACTGACCGCATTTTTGAACCGCTCCGATTTTTTGCACCAAAACCTAAGCTGCGGCGTCTCTGACGCATGAAACCAACCGGAACCCTGCATGACCCATGTTCTTTATCTCGCGCATGATCTGTCGGACCCCGCCATTCGTCGGCGGGTGCTGACCTTGCTTGCGGGCGGGGCACGGGTCACGCTGGCCGGTTTCCGGCGCGGGCAGAACCGGCTGGCGGAGATTGAAGGCGTCGTGCCCGTTGTGCTCGGGGAAACCGCCGACGGGCAGTTTCTGCAGCGTATGGCGGCGGTGGCGAAAGCCAGCCTCTCGCTGGGCAAAACCCTGAACGACATCCCCGCGCCCGATGTCATTCTTGCCAGAAACCTGGAAATGCTGGCTTTGGCAAAGCGGGCCATGTCGATCTATGCCGGGCAGCCGGCACTGGTTTATGAATGTCTCGACATTCACCGCCTGCTTCTCAACAAGGGCAAGCCCGGGCAGATGCTGAACGCCGCCCAGCGTTATTTCGCCCGCGACGCGAAACTGCTGATCACCAGTTCTCCGGCCTTTGTGGAGCATTATTTCAAGCCCGTGTCCGGCCTCGACCTTCCCGTCCTGCTGCAGGAAAACAAGGTGCTGGCGCTTGACACCGCCGTTGCCGCCGCCCCGCAACCGCGCCCGCCCGCCCCCGGCGAGCCGTGGAAAATCGGCTGGTTCGGCGCGCTTCGCTGCCGCAAATCACTTGAAATCCTTGCCGAATTTGCCGGACGCATGGAAGGCAGGGTCGAAATCATCCTGCGCGGCCGGCCGGCCTATTCGGAGTTTTCAGATTTCGACGGTTTCGTAGCCGCCGCCCCGCATGTGCATTTCCACGGGCCTTACAAGAACCCCGAGGACCTCGCCGCCATCTATAACGAGGTGCAGTTCACCTGGGCGATCGACTTTTTCGAGGAAGGCCAGAATTCGAGCTGGCTTCTGCCCAACCGGCTTTATGAGGGTTGCCTTTATGGCACCCTGCCGATTGCACTTGCCGGCACGGAAACTGCGCGTTTCATCGAAAAGCGTGGTATCGGCTTTGTCCTGCAGAATGCCGACGCTGACGATCTTGCCGCTCTGTTTGCGGAGATGACCCCGCAAATCTATGCGGACGCCTTCAACACCCTCTCGACAACAGACAGGAAACAATGGCTGACCGACCGCGACGATTGCCGTCAGCTGGTCCAGCACTTGTCCTCTCTCGCCAAATCCGCCTCCGGCCACGCCCGCGAAGCGCAGTTTTCACCCGTGTAGTGCGTAGGGGGCAAATCATGGAAGGTCTTGGTCATTCCGGCATCAGAACGCTGATCGTCATACCCTGCCTCAATGAGGCGAAGACGATCGAGGGGCTGCTTGTCAAATTTACCGATGCGATGCAGGGGCGTCTCTTCCGCATCGTGGTCGCCGATGGCGGCAGCACGGATGGAACCCGCGATATCGTTTCCGCCTTTGCCGCAAAGGACGATCGCGTCACGCTTCTCGCCAATCCGAAGCGCATCCAGAGCGCCGGCATCAATCTTGCCGTCGCCACCTTCGGCGAGGATTTTGATTACCTCATCCGCATCGACGCCCATGGCGATTATCCCGATGATTATTGCCAGCGGTTGATCGAGGACGCCGAGCGCACCGGCGCGGATTCCGTCGTCGTCGCCATGGATACGGTCGGCCACGGCCTGTTCCAGAAGGCGACGGCCATCGCCCAGAATTCCAAGCTCGGCAATGGCGGCTCCAAGCACCGCGAAGGCGCCAAAGGCCACTGGATAGACCATGGCCACCACGCGCTGATGCGGATCGCCGCTTTCGATGCGGTGGGCGGTTATGACGAGAGCTTCAGCCATAACGAGGATGCCGAACTGGATTTCCGGCTGCGCAAATCCGGTTTCCGCCTCTGGATGACCGACAAGACCCGCATGACCTATTATCCGCGCGCAAGCGTCATGCCGCTGTTCAGGCAATATCTCGCCTATGGCCGTGGCCGGGCAAAGAACCTCCTGAAACATCGCTCGATCCCGAAAATCCGCCAGATGATTCCGCTCGCCGTCCTGCCGGTTTTCATCCTCGCGCTACTGTCGCTCGTGCATTGGGCCGCACTTATTCCGCTCGGCCTCTGGATCGCCGCATGTGTGGGTTATGGCTTGTGGATGGCAATAGGTCAGCAAAACCCATACGGCCCGCTCGCCGCCTTTTCGGCGATGGTGATGCATCTGGCCTGGTCCACCGGCTTCTGGCTGGAACTCCTGAAATTCCGGGGAAGAAAGGCTGTCTCATGACCGACAACACCGTCACCGGCACGCAAAATCTCAAGACCGTCGATATCGGCATCTGCACCTACAGACGCCCGGCGCTCGTCGCCACACTTCTGTCACTCTTCGAGCTGGATGTGCCGGAAGGCGTGAAAGTTCGCCTGATTGTGGCGGATAATGATGAAGAGCCGAGCGCCAAGGCAAGCGTCGATCGCCTGCGTGAAACCGCCCCCTTCGAGATCACCTATGTTCATTGCCCGAAATCGAATATTTCGATTGCCCGCAATGCCTGCCTGTCGGAATGCAGCGCGGATTATCTGGCCTTTATCGATGATGACGAGACCGCTCCGCCGCACTGGCTGGCCGCCCTTCTGGAAAAAGCCGACGAGACCGGTGCGGAAACCGTCCTCGGCCCCGTGACGGCGGTTTACCGGGACAATGCGCCGGGCTGGATGAAACGCGGCGATTTCCACTCGACAGTTCCGGTGTGGGTCAATGGCGAGATCATCACCGGCTATACCTGCAACACGCTGCTCAAGATGGATGCGCCCTCGGTCAAGGGCCGGCGCTTCGCGCTGGCGCTCGGCCAGA
This sequence comes from Agrobacterium sp. LAD9, assembly GCF_003031125.1. Classification (NCBI taxonomy): domain Bacteria; kingdom Pseudomonadati; phylum Pseudomonadota; class Alphaproteobacteria; order Hyphomicrobiales; family Rhizobiaceae; genus Agrobacterium; species Agrobacterium sp. LAD9. The sequence continues at coordinate 140,801 of NZ_PHGS01000029.1, forward strand.
GCGGCGGCGAGGACACCCATTTCTTCTCGCATCTCCACGCCGCAGGCGGCCGTATTGTCTTTGCTGAAGACGCCGTCTTGTCGGAGCCGGTTCCGGAAAATCGGGCAAGCTTCATGTGGCTGGCCAAACGCCGCTTCCGCTCCGGCCAGACCCACGGCCGCGTGCTGGCTGAAAAGAAACCCGGCGCACGCCGTGTGGTTCAGGTGCTGAAGGCAGGTTCGAAAGTGCTGTATTGTGGCGTATTCGCCGCCTTGAACGGCTTCAACGCCGTGCGCCGCAACCGTTATGCGCTGCGTGGCGCGCTGCATATGGGTTCGATGAGCGGCGCATTCGGTGTGCGCGAAATCCGCCAGTATGGCGCTGTGGAGGCGACCTGATGGAAAATCTCACCTCCCCGCCCGATATCAGCTTCGTCATCGCCGCCTATAATGCCGCCGATACGATCGAAGCCGCCGTTCAAAGCGCGCTCGACCAGCAGGGTGTGACGCTGGAGGTCATCGTCGTCGATGACCGTTCCGCCGACGATACCATCCCCTTCGTTGAGGCGATTGCCGCCATCGATCCGCGCGTCCGCCTGCTTGCGCTCGAAGAAAACCGCGGTCCGGGTGGTGCACGCAATGCCGGCATCGAGGCCGCGACGGGACGCTGGATCGCCGTGCTCGATTCCGACGACGTCATCCGCCCGGAGCGTTCCGCCTGCATGATGTGCCGGGCGGAGGTCGCCAATGCTGACATCGCTGTCGATAATCTCGATGTGGTCTATACCGACGGCAGGCCGATGGAGACGATGTTTCCGGAAGAGTTTCTGGAGGAACGATCCGCCCTCACGCTTGAGGACTTCATTTCCTCCAACATCCTGTTCCGCTCCACCTTCAATTTCGGCTACATGAAACCGATGTTCCGGCGCGATTTCCTCAATAGCGAGGCACTGCGCTTCCGCGAGGATATCCGCATCGGCGAGGATTATATCCTGCTCGCCTCGGCGCTCGCCGCCGGCGGCCTCTGCGCCATCGAACCGAAGCCGGGTTACATTTACAATATCCGCGAAGGCTCGATTTCGCGCGTGCTCGAACTTCATCACGTCGAAGCGATGATGCGGGCGGATCAGGAATTCCTGAGCCATTACACTCTGCTGCCCGCCGCCATGGATGCGCAGCAGGCGAGAGCCCGCAGCCTGCGGCTGGCGCATAATTTTTTGACATTGGTGGAAAACATCAAGAGCCGCTCGGTACTGGGCGCCTTGAAGACCACAATCCGAGATCCTGCCGTGCTGGGGCACTTAAGAATGCCGATTGCAGTGCGGCTGAGGAGGCTGCGGGACGCCATGTTTGCGCCCGGAGCGAATACAGGGGTGAAAAGACAGATTTCGTGAAATTTACGCGTAGACGAAATCTGCGCGGGGACTGGGGACAGATCAAACCTTGATGAAGGAGAACGCGATGGACCTGAACAAAACTGTCAGAAAAGCCGTCATTCCGGTAGCCGGCAACGGCACGCGGTTTTTGCCCGCCACCAAGGCGATGCCAAAGGAAATGCTGACGATCGTCGACCGTCCGGTCGTGCAATATGCTGTCGACGAAGCCATGCAGGCCGGTATCGAACACATCATTTTCGTCACGAGCCGCAACAAGACCGCCATCGAAGACTATTTCGACAGCGCGCCTGAACTCATCAATACGCTGACCCGCTCCGGCAAGACCGTGCAGGTGTTGCAGCTGGAAAAGATGCTGCCCGTCGCCGGCACCGTCAGCTATACGCGCCAGCAGGTGCCGCTTGGTCTCGGCCACGCCGTCTGGTGTGCTCGCGAACTGGTGGGCAAGGAGCCTTTCGCGCTGCTTCTGCCTGACATGGTATCCTATGGCGCACGCGGCTGCATTGCCGGGCTGATGGAGCTTTATGACGAAGTCGGCGGCAATATTCTCGGCGTCGAGGAATGCCTGCCGGAAGAAGTGTCGTCCTATGGCGTCGTCGGCGTCGGCCAGAAGGTCAATCACGGCTTTGCGGTCACCGAAATGGTCGAAAAGCCGGAACCATCCAAGGCGCCTTCGAATTATTACCTGAATGGCCGTTACATCCTGCAGCCGGAAATCTTCGATATTCTCGCCAAGCAGGAGCGCGGCGCGGGCAATGAAATCCAGTTGACCGACGGCATGAGGCGGCTTGCGGAAAAGCAGTCTTTCCATGCGCAGAAATATAGCGGTCGCACCTTCGACTGCGGCAGCAAGCAGGGCTTCATTGCCGCAAACGTCGCCTTCTCGCTGCTGCGCGCCGACATGGAAGCCCAGGTTCTCGCTTCGGTGAAGGAACTGGTGGCGAACCACGAAAGCCGCGTCCAGGCGGCCTGACTTTAATCGCGCCGCCGGGGGAGGCGGCCGGCGCACCAATAACGGGGGGCGGGAAGGCGAGTTTATTCGGCTTCCCGCGTACCATTTTTAATTCACAAGGTAGGTCCATGCACCACAAGACCTTTAAATCCAATATCGGTTTTCCGGAGTCCGGCAAGGATTCCGACACGTTCATCGACCTCGACCGCCTGTGGGCCGCCGTGGTGCGTCGTGCTAATGTCATTGCCGCCTCCGTCATTGCCGCCGTGGTTCTGGCCGGCCTTTATCTGGTGCTTGCGACCCCCGTTTACACCGCGATGACGCAGGTGCTGCTGGATGAAAGCCTTTCCCGTTATGCGGAAGAGGAATCGCCGGTGCCCGCCGCCCAGATCGTCGACAACCGCATCGCCAGCGCCGTGGAAATTCTGAAATCCAAGGAAATGGCGCTGACAGTGGTCGACAAGGCCAAGTTCGACGAGAATGACATCATCGTCAATCCGCCGATGTCGCCGGTCGAACTCGTCAAAACCTCCGTGCGTGGTATCCTTGATCTCGTCCTGCCGGGCGATCCGCCCGTCTCCGAAGCCGCAATCCGCGCCGGACGCCGCGAAAAGGCCGCCGCCGTGCTGCAGCAGTCCTTGACGGTGGAACGTGTCGGCCGCAGCTCGGTCATCGCGATTTCCACCCGCTCGACCGACCGTCAGCTGGCAGCGCAGATCGCCAAGACCTATGCACAGGCCTACCTCACCGAACAGCTGAACGCCAATTTCGACGCCAGCGAGCGCGCTTCTGTATGGTTGCAGGAACGCATGACCGACCTCAACCAGCGCGCCCAGGCAGCCGAACTTGCAGTTCAGAAATACAGGTCTGACAACAATATCGTATCCTCACGCGGTGAGCTTATGTCGGAAAGCCAGCTTGCCGATCTTAATGGCCAACTGATTTCCGCACAGGCGGATGCAGCTACTGCCTCTGCCCGCTACAGCCAGTACAAGTCGATTATCGACCGCGGGCCGGAGACAGCTGTCGACAATGCCGTCGTGTCGGCCCGTGATACCGACAACTCGGTCATTCAGGATTTGCGCAAGCGCTACATCACCATTTCCGACAGGCAGCGCGGCATCGTCCAGCAATTCGGCGCCGACCATCCGCAGGCGGCCGCGCTCGACGCCGAGAAAAAAGAGATTTCGCAGCAAATCTTCCAGGAATTGCAGCAGCTGACCGGCAGCTTCAAGAACGAGGTCGACGTTGCCAATTCGCGCGTGCAGTCGTTGCGTGACAGTATCGACAAGGTAGCTGGTCGCAATTCTCAAGCCAACATCACCATGGTGCAGCTGCGTGAACTCGAACAGCGGTCCACGGCGCTGCGCACCCTCTATCAGTCCTATCTCGGCCGCTTCGAGGAAGCCTCGCAAAAGCAGTCACTGCCGATCGCCAAGGCACGCATCATCTCCGAAGCGGGCCTGCCGACATCGCCTTCCAGTCCGAAAAAGACCATGACCATGGCGCTTTCGGTCGTTCTCGGCCTGATGCTGGGCGGGGGTATCGCGGCGCTTCTCGAGTTCCGGGACCGCTTCTTCCACACCGGCAATGACGTGCGTGACAATCTGCGCATGCGCTTTCTCGGCTACCTCCCCTTCATCGGGGAAAGAGGCGTGGAAAACGCCAAGGCCGGCACCAGCGCCGCCACCCCCGGCGGCGAACATGCCACGCTTGACGAAAGCGGGCAGGTCTCGTTCCAGAAAATGCTGCGCCTTGCCGTCGACAGCCCGCGCTCCAGTTTCGCGGAAACGTTGCGCAACGTGAAGCTGACCGCGGATGTCGTCATTCAGGAACGTCAATGCCGGGTCATCGGCGTCATTTCCTGCCTGCCGAACGAGGGCAAGTCGGTCGTGGCGCTCAATCTCGCCGGTCTGATCGCCTCCACCGGCAAGCGCACCCTCGTCGTCGATGCCGATATCCGCAATCCCGGCCTCAGCCGCATGCTGACGACGCGGCAATCCGCCGGTCTGGTGGAAGTTGTGCTCGATGAAATTCCGTGGACGCAGGCGGTAAAGGTCGATACGCGCACGAAAATGGGCATCCTGCCGGTTTCGACCAGCAACCAGTTCGCCCATTCGAGCGAGTTGTTGTCCTCCTCCGGCATGCGCAAATTCATCGACTCGGCGCGCGAGGCCTGCGATTACATCATCGTCGACCTGGCGCCTGTCGTCCCCGTCATCGATGCCAAGGCCTTTGCACCGCAGGTGGACGGTTTTGTCTTCGTCACCGAATGGGGCAAGACGCCGATCCAGATGGTGCAGAACCTGATGGCCAACGAGCCGCAGATCGCTAACAAGACGCTCGGCATCGTGCTGAACAAGACCGACATGACGGAACTGCAGCGTTATGCCGGCCCCGGCGGTTCGGAGCACTATCACGAGAAATTCTCGGCCTATTACGGCGATGCGAAGCCGCCGGTGAAGGAAGAGGCGTAATCGTGAAACGGCCCGGTGAAAACCGGGCCGTTTTATTCTGTGGAAGATTCGAACGATAAACCCATGGTATTGCCCCCCGAAATTGCGCATTGATGGCGTAAAGCTAAAATCGCAAGCAGGATCAGTCCCATGCCATCACCCATCGCCTTTGTTTCACGGATGAATGCGGAAACGGAAGCCGTCTGGAAACAGGCGCTGCGCGCCGCCATGCCGCAGGAGGACATCCTCTCCTTCTCCGAATTGACGGACGAACAGCGACAGGCAGTGGATTTTGCCATCGTCGCCAATCCCGATCCCGCCGATATCGCCGCGCTTCCGGGCCTCACATGGGTTCACAGCCTGTGGGCGGGCGTCGAGCGGCTGGTGCTGGAGCTGGGCGACAAGGCTCCCCCCATCGTCCGGCTGAAGGACCCGGAGCTTTCCCGCGTGATGGCCGAAGCCGTTCTGGCGTGGACCTATTATCTGCAGCGCGACATGCCGGCCTATCGTGAAAACCAGCAAAAGGCCCTTTGGCAGGAGCTGGACTATCGCCATCCCCGCGAGATGATCATCGGTCTCCTCGGCCTTGGAGCGCTTGGCACCGCTGCAGCTGAACGCCTCACCCATGCCGGCTTCAACGTCGCCGGCTGGAGCCGCTCGGCCAAGGTGATAGAAGGCGTGGAAACGCTGACCGGCGATGCCGGGCTGCAAGCCTTGCTGGAAAAAAGCGACATTCTCGTCTGCCTCGTCCCGCTCACCGACGCGACGCGTGGCCTTCTCGATGCCGGCCGTCTCGCCGCAATGAAACAGGGGGCGGCGCTGATCAACTTCGCCCGTGGCGCGGTCATCGTCGCCGACGACCTGATCGCGACGCTCGATGACGGCCGCCTTTCGCATGCCGTTCTCGATGTCTTCGAACAGGAGCCGCTGCCTACGGCTTCGCCATTCTGGCAGCACCCGCAAGTCACGGTCCTGCCGCATATTTCCGCCCCGACAAGCCGCGAAAGTTCGGCCCGGATCGTCGCGGGCAATGTCCGCGCATGGCGCGAGACCGGCAGGCTGCCGGAAACGGTTGACATGATCAGAGGTTACTGAGCCGGCAACAAAGCGGCGGGCGGACTATTCCGCCACCGCGCTCTTTGCCGTATGGGCCTGTTCGACCGCCGAAACGATCTGCTGTTCGTCATAGGGCTTGGTGAGCAGCACCGCGCTTTCGGGCGCCCCTTCCGGCAAATGGCTGTCGCCCGTCGCAAACACGATGGCAAGCCCCGGCTTGCGGCGCAGAGCCTCCACCGCCAGCTCGCCGCCCTTCATGTCGGGCAGACCGAGATCGGTGACGAGAACATCTATGCGGTCTGCCTCGATCACCTTCAGCGCTTGAGCCGCATTTCCGGCCTCGACGACGGCAAAGCCGCTCTCCGCCAGCATCTCCGTCGAATTCATCCGGATCAGCTCGTCATCTTCGACCAGAAGGACGCGTATGGACCGGTTTTCGTTTTCGACCGTCCTCACCGGTTCGGAAGGCTTGGAATAACCCGGCGCAGCTGCCGGCCGCGCTCTCGCCAAAGAAACCTGTTTGCGGTTGGCAATCACATGGCGGATGCGCCGTGCCAGCGCTTCGCGCGTATAGGGCTTGGAGAGAAGCTCCACCCCGGCATCCAGCTTGCCGCCATGCACGATGGAGTTTTCGGTGTAACCCGAAGTGAAGAGAACGGCGAGGTTGGGCAGCCTTTCCTGCGCGCGGCGCGCCATTTCCCGGCTTTTCAGAGGCCCGGGCATTACCACGTCGGTGAAGATGACATCGATCGGAATGCCGCTTTCCACCACCGTCAAACCGGCCTGCGCATCACGGGCGGTGAGCACCCGGTAACCGAGATCGCTCAGCGTCTCGACGACGGTGTTGCGCACTTCCTCGTCATCTTCCACCACAAGAATGGTTTCCGTTCCGCCCTCCACGGGGCCGGTCGGCATCACTACTTCCCGGTCCTCATCGGCGGCGGAGCGCGGCAGATACATCTTCACCGTCGTGCCCTGCCCCACCTCGCTATAGATGTTGACGTGGCCGCTGGACTGTTTTGCAAAACCATAGACCATCGAAAGGCCGAGACCGGTGCCTTTGCCCTCCGGTTTGGTCGAAAAGAACGGCTCGAAGACTTTTTCGAGGATCTCCGGCGACATGCCCGACCCGGTATCGGTGACGGCGAGCATGACATATTGCCCCGCCGAAACCTCCGAATGCTTGCGGGCATAATCGCGGTCGAGCACCGCATTGCCCACTTCAATGGTCAGCTTGCCGTGCCCTTCCATGGCGTCGCGCGCATTGATGGCGAGATTGAGAAGCGCGTTCTCCACCTGGTTGGGATCGGCATAGGTGTTCCAGAGACCGCCCGAGGTGATGACCTCCACCTCGATCGCCTCACCGAGCGAACGGCGAAGCAGATCGTCCATGCCGGTCACAAAACGGGAAATATTGATGACGCGCGGTTCCAGCGCCTGACGGCGGCCGAAGGCCAGCAGCTGGTTAGCCAGCTTTGCGCCGCGATGGACGCCGGCCAGCGCATTTTCCAGCCGCCTTTCGGCGCGCTCGTTGCCGATCACATCCTTGGAGAGCAATTGCAGATTGCCAGCGATCACCTGCAGAAGATTGTTGAAATCATGCGCGACGCCGCCGGTCAGCTGGCCGATGGATTCCATCTTCTGCGCCTGCTGCAGGGCCTTTTCGGTCTGGCGGCGCTCCGCCATTTCCGCCTCGACACGGGCTTCAAGGCTTTCGTTCAATTGCCGAAGCTGCTCTTCCGCCCGGATGCGGTGGCGAATTTCGCGCTCGAGATTGCTGGCATGTTCCTTGAGGGTGTCTTCGGCCCGCCGCTGCTCGGTTATGTCAGTGTGAACGCCGACCCATTCGGTAATGGCGCTGGACTTGTCGAAAATCGGCACGCCGCGGATCAAAAAAGTGCGGTAGACGCCGTCGTGACGGCGCACGCGGTGTTCCCAGACATAGGTCGACTTTTCCGCGACCGCGCTGTTCCAGCTTTCGACAGACCCCTGCCTGTCCTCCGGGTGGACGGCGTCCGCCCAGCCAAAGCCCTGATATTCTTCCGGAGTCTGGCCCGTCAGCGCCGCCCAGGCAGGCTGCTCGCCCAGCATCCTGCCATCGGCGCTGTTGGTCCACAGCACGCCGTGCACCGCATCCACCGCCGCACGGAAACGGTTGTTGCTGATGAGGATTTCCTGTTCCGAGCGCTTGCGGTCCTCGATATCGATGATCAGCACATAGATGCCATCGATGGAGCCATCCGTGATATAGCGCGGCACATAGCGGATTTCGGCGGCGCGCATGGTGCCGTCGGGCCTGCGGATCACGGTGTCGGAAACGATCTTCTCGCCGGCGAGCGCACGATCCAGATAGGCCCTGCGCGCCTCAAAAAACGCCTCGCCGACGATTTCGGGAACGCTGCGGCCGATCACCTCCTCGGCGCGGCGGCCGAACCATTCCAGATAGCCGTCATTGGCGAATTTATAAACGTAGTCACGATCGACATATCCGACCAGAATGGGCAGGGCATTGGTGAGCCGGCTTAGTTCCTTGCGGCTCTGCTCCAGCGCCTCCACGGCCTTCACCTTGTCGGTATTTTCGAGCACGGTACACAAAACGCCGTCCACCGTGCCGCCCTCATTGTAGATCGGCGTGTAGAACAGATCGAAGATCACCTCTTCCGGCAGGCCATGTCGCATCAGCGTCATCGGCTGGTCGCGATAGGCCATGACCTCACCGCGAAAACCGGCTTCCAGAATACGGCTGTTCCAGTCCCATATTTCCGGCCAGATGCCGGGCACCGTTCCGCCCAGCGCCCGCGGGTGATAATTGCCGGCGATCTCCGCATAGCCGTCATTGTAGATCATCACGTGATCCTTGCCCCACATCAGCACCTGCGGAATGGGGGAATTGACGACGGAATTAGCCTTTTGCCTCAGATTTTGCGGCCATTCGCAAATAGGACCGAGCGATGTCTTCGACCAGTCGAAGCGGCGCACAAGCTCACCCGTTTCACCACCACCGATCGGCCATACCGGGGCAGCACGAAGATTGGTCATTCAACATCACCACAAAAACCGAGAGGAAATCTCCCGTAATACAGAACAAGATAAAAGTCCAAGAAAACAGAAACTTCCGTTTATTGTTCCCCCGGGTTTCTTCAAATACTGAAAAAGTTCCATTCTTCCGAAATATTGGGATGCGCCAGCGCAGGGGCGCGGCGAATTCGGTGTCTCCACACCACGGATTTCAGGCTCGCATTCGCGGGACCGGATAATTGATTGATAATTGCCATCCTCAATACGCCAGAATCTGCCGCAAACGGAACGGCCAGAAAGCAATTATTAAGCCTCAATAAAGGCGCTGGCGGTCGCGGTGCCGTCAGCACCCGGGTCTTCGCCACACCGCGACCAGAGGGAACAAAAATGAAAATACTTTTGGGTGCCACAATTCTTTCCGCCGGCTTCGCCTTTTCAGGCGGCGCAGCCTATGCTGCCGACTGCGGAAACGTGACAATCGCCAGCATGAACTGGCAATCCGCCGAAGTTGCCGCCAACCTGGACAAGTTCATTCTTGAAAAGGGCTATGGATGCTCCGCCGAAATCGTGACCGGCGACACCGTGCCGACACTGACCTCCATGGCCGAAAAAGGCCAGCCGGATATTGCCCCCGAGGCATGGGTCAGCCTGCAGCCGGAAATCGTCAAGCAGGGTCTGGAAGGCGGCAAAGTGGTCGCGGCCGCAAAAATTCTTTCCGATGGCGCTGTTCAGGGCTGGTGGATCCCGAAATACCTCGCAGATGCCAATCCCGATCTCAAGACCATTCCGGACCTCTTCAAACATCCCGAGCTCTTCCCGTCGCCGGAAGACAAGTCGAAGGGCGCCGTGTTCAACGGCCCGCAGGGCTGGGGCGGCACTGTCGTCACCGCGCAGCTGTTCAAGGCTTTCGGCGGTGAAAAGGCCGGCTTCACCCTCGTCGACACCGGCTCCGCCGCAGGTCTCGACGGTTCCATCGCCAAGGCTTACGAAGCCAAGCAGCCATGGGTCGGCTATTATTGGGCGCCCACCTCGCTGCTCGGCAAATACGAGATGGTAAAGCTCGAATTCGGCACGGACTATGATGCGGCAGAATGGAAGCGCTGCACCTCGGTTGCCGATTGTCCGGACCCGAAGCCGAACGCATGGCAGGTGGACGACGTGCAGACGCTGGTCAGCAAGTCCTTTGCCGATCGTGCCGGCCCCGCCATGGACTATCTCAACAAGCGCGCCTGGACCAACGCGACCGTCAACAAGCTGATCGCATGGATGACGGATAACCAGGCGACCGGCGAAGATGGCGCCAAGCAGTTCCTGAAGGAAAACGAAGCTCTCTGGACGGGCTGGGTTTCTCCCGAGGTCGCGGAAAAGGTCAAGGCCGCCCTTTAAAAGCCGGTCCTTACATATCTGCCCGGCAACCGGCGTTCGCCAGCGGCGACGCCGCGCCCGCACCGGCTCCGAAATGCCCAAGGCTTTCGGTGGCGATGCGCCGGTTCAACAGAGCGTTCCGCCTTGCGTCCTGAAGGATGCGCGGCGCTCTGGCGATTTTACTCCCGGAGCGCGGAGGACATCGATCCCCGCCTCCGGTTCGTCATGGAGAACAGGATATGGAATGGCTTTTCAAATTTCCGACCATGAATGACGATGCTCTGCGCGCGCTGAAAAAAGTCATCGACGAGGGATTCCGGGCTTTTACCCGAACCTATGGCGGCGCAATCGAGGGGTTGTTTACTCCCCTTCAGAGCTTCCTCATCTGGGCGGAAAGGCTTTTGATCGGCGCACCCTGGCCGGTCGTTATTCTTATTGTCGCCGCGCTCGCCTGGTTCGGCAGCCGCAGCGCCACCATTGTTTCGCTGTGTTGCGGCATTCTCTTCGCCATCGGCTGGTTCGGCATGTGGGAAGACACGATGAAGACGGTCTCGATGATCTTCGTCTGTGCGGTGCTGTCCATCGTTGTCGGCCTGCCTATCGGCATCGCCATGGCGCGCTCCAACCGCCTGCAGAGCGTGGTCAATCCCGTTCTCGACGTGATGCAGACGATGCCGAGTTTCGTCTATCTCATTCCCGTCGTCATGCTGCTCGGCATCGGTCGCGTGCCTGGCGTCATCGCCGTCGTCATCTATGCCATTCCGCCGATGATCCGGCTCACCAATCTCGGCATCCGCATGGTCGACCACGACGTGCTGGAGGCTGCCGATGCCTTCGGCTCCTCGAAGCGCCAGAAGCTTTTCAAGGTGCAGCTGCCGCTCGCACTCCCCACCATCATGGCCGGCATCAACCAGACCATCATGATGGCGCTCGCCATGGTCGTCATTGCCTCGATGATCGGCGTGCAGGGGCTTGGCCAGCCGGTGCTGAAGGCCATCGCCAACCAGTATTTCACGCTCGGCGTGTTCAACGGGCTTGCCATCGTCGGCATCGCCATCATCTTCGACCGCATCAGCCAGGCCTATGGCCTTCGCCTGCAAAAACACCGGGAAGTGGCGCATGGCTAGTCAATCGATCGAAATTCGCAGCCTCTACAAGATTTTCGGCCCCAAGGCGGCCGACTATGTCGACCCCGTCAAGGCCGGCATGTCCAAGGCGGATCTCAATGCCAAACATGGCCACGTGCTCGGCCTGCGTGATATCAACATCACCATGCCGGGCGGGCAGATCACCGTTATCATGGGCCTTTCCGGCTCCGGCAAATCGACGCTGATCCGCCACGTCAACCGGCTGATCGACCCGACCGCCGGCGAAATCCTCTATGGTGGCACCGATGTCTGTCGCCTCAACGAAGCGGACCTGCTGGAGTTCCGCCGCCACAAGACGGCGATGGTGTTCCAGAAATTCGGCCTCTTGCCGCACCGCAACGTGCTGCAGAATGTCGTCTATGGCCTTGAAGTGCAGGGCGTCGACAAGCGCGAGCGGGAGGAAAGGGCGGAAGTCTGGATCAGGCGCGTGGGGCTGGAAGGCTTCTCCAACCATTATCCCAACCAGCTTTCCGGCGGCATGCAGCAGCGTGTGGGTCTGGCGCGGGCGCTCACCAACAATGCCGAAATCCTTTTGATGGACGAAGCCTATTCTGCGCTCGATCCGCTCATCCGCGTCGACATGCAGACAGTGCTTCTGGAACTGCAGAAGGAATTGAAAAAGACCGTGGTCTTCATCACCCACGATCTCGACGAGGCGCTGCGGCTGGGCGACAAGATCGCCATCCTGCGCGATGGCGAAATCATCCAGCAGGGCACGGCAGCCGAAATCGTCATGTCGCCGGCCGATAGTTATATCGAGGCCTTCGTCGAGGAGGTCAATCGCGGCAGGGTCATTCGCCTCGGCGCCATCGTTCAGCCGGAGTTCTCCGGCCAGTCGCGGCTTCAGCTCGATGCGGATATGACGGTTGAAGAGGGCCTGCGCGCGCTCGTCCGGGAAAATGTCAGCAGCGCCACGGTCGTTGGAGAAAATGGCAAGGCGCTCGGCGCCGTTACCACCGATGCCATCATGCGCTGCCTCGTCAGGACCGCCTCGGGTGAAGAAGCGGGCGCGGCGGAACGGCTCTCAGGCTAAGCCTTCAAGCCACCCGGCCATGCCCTTCGCGGCGGCCTTGCCGGTGGCGAAACAGGCGGTGAGCAGATAACCGCCGGTCGGCGCTTCCCAATCCAGCATTTCCCCGGCAGCGAATATGCCGGGGAGCCTTTCCAGCATGTAGCTTTCATCAAGGCCGCTCCAGGCGATACCGCCGGCGGACGAAATCGCCTCGGCAATCGGTCTTGCCCGCAAAAGCGGTATCTCCGCATGTTTTATTCTCGCGGCGACAAACTCGTCCGGCATGGCGGCGATATCGGGAAATATTTCCCGCAGAAGCCCGACCTTCACAGCCGATAAGCCAGCCGCCTTGCGCATACGGTTTGCAAAACTCTCCTTCCGGCCGAGCTTCCCCAGATCCAGACTGAGGCGTTCCACCGTACGTGCCGGTGCAAGATCAATCGCGAGCGATACTTTGCCCACCTGTTCCAGCCGGTGGCGCAGGGCGGCGGAATGGGCATAGATCACGCTGCCCTCAATGCCATGCTTTGTTATCACGAATTCGCCCTGAAAGGCTCCTGCCGGCGAAATGGTGATCGCGGATTTCACCGCTTCACCCGCAAAACGCTCGCGGAAGACATCACTCCAGTCGACGTCGAAACCGCAATTGGCCGGGCGGAACGGGGAGAACTCGACGCTTCTGGCCGCAAGCGCCGGAACCCATGCGGCATCGGAGCCGAGACGCGGCCAGCTGGCGCCGCCCAGCGCCAGCAGCACGGCATCGGCGTTGATAGTGATCTCGCCCTCCGGGGTCGAAAAAACCAGGTGCTCTCCGGAAAAACCCGTCCAGCGATGCCGCGTTCTGATGGTTACGCCCTGCGCCTCCAGCCGGGCGAGCCATGCCCGCAGCAGCGGTGAGGCCTTCATGACCGTGGGAAACACCCGGCCCGAGGTGCCGACAAAGGTCTCCTGCCCCAGCCCCAGCGCCCAGTCGCGCAACATATCGGGGGTGAAATCATCGAGGGCGGCACGCAGCCGCGGTTCCGCCTCGCCAAACCGCTGACGGAAACTGTCGTAGTCTTCGGCATGGGTGATGTTGAGGCCGGATTTTCCGGCCATCAGCAATTTGCGCGCCACGGTCGGCATCGCTTCGAACACCGTCACGGCATGGCCCGCGGCCGAAAGCACCTCGGCCGCCATCAGCCCCGCAGGCCCGCCGCCGATAACAGCAACCTGCCTCGCCTTGCTCAAAACCTTCTCCATCGCCATCTTCGCCATTCCGAGCCTTATACCGATTTCCGCATGCGAATATATGCGTTATTGAAACGCCCATGTTCACGCTCGACCGCCCCGTTTCCTTTTCGCAGGATATCAAGAAAAGCCGCTTCATCGCCTTTGCCGCGCCGGTGACGGGCGAAGAGGATGCGAAGAACTTCCTCGCGGCGCATTCCGATCCCGACGCGAACCATAATTGCTGGGCATGGCGAAGCGGCCAGACCTATCGTTTCAGCGATGACGGCGAACCCTCGGGAACGGCCGGGAAACCGATCCTTCAGGCCATCGACGGCCAGGCGCTGGACAATGTCGCGGTTCTCGTCATCCGCTGGTTCGGCGGCATTCTCCTCGGCAGCGGCGGGCTCATGCGCGCCTATGGCGGCACGGCGGCGGCCTGTCTTCGGTTAGGCGAGACGTCACCGGTCATCGCTTATGTCAGCGCCACGCTGAGCTGCCCCTTCTCCGATCTGGCGCTGGTGAAATCACGCCTGTCCGCCACGCAGAACCTGCGGATGGAAAGGGAAGATTTCACCGGCACCGGCGCGGATATGCTGCTCTCGGTTCCGGTCGAGGAAGCCGAACGGCTCACCCGGCTTCTGAGCGACCTGACCAGCGGGCGCGTCAATCTCCATATTCCCGACTAGCGCGCCTGTCCGAATGCGCAATTCGTGCTAAGGAAGCGACATGTCATCCGAGCTTTCCAACCCCGTCTATAATCCGCCACTCGACCCCTGGCTCACCATCGTGCACCGCGACGAGGACCTGCTGGTGCTGGACAAGCCGAGCGGACTTCTCTCGGTGCCGGGGCGCGATCCGGCACTTTCCGACAGCCTGATGACGCGTGTGCAGAAGCAGTTCCCGAAAGCACTGATGATCAACCGTCTGGACAAGGACACGTCAGGCATCGTGCTGATGTCCCTGAACCGCAAGGCGCATGCGGCGATTGCGTCGCAGTTTGAAAACCGCCAGACGCGCAAATCCTATGTCGCCATTGTCTGGGGAAAGGTTGCCGGAGAGGCGGGAGAAGTGGATCTGCCACTCGCCATCGATCCCGAAAACAAGCCCCGCCACCGGGTTGACCACGAAAACGGCAAGCCCGCGCAGAGCCTTTGGCGGGTGCTGGAACGATTACCGCTTCCGGCAACGCGGCTGGCGCTGACACCCCTCACCGGCCGCACCCACCAATTGCGGGTGCATATGAAGGCGCTTGGCCACCCCATTCTCGGCGATGAGTTTTATGCCGAGGGTAAGGCGCTCGCCGCCGCACCGCGCCTGATGCTGCATGCGCAAGAGGTTGGCTTCCGCCATCCGGATGGGCGTGACGTCACCTATACCGTGCCCTGCCCGTTCTGAGGTCGCAGATGAAGGAACAAAACGAAAGCTTCGTGGTGGATTTTGTCGGCGGTGCGGTCGGACACCGTTTCCGTTCCGGCGAAGGGCGCGGACAGGCCCTGCCCAAGGCCGCAGGTTTCACCAAAGGCCGCACGCCAAAGATCGTTGATGCCACTGCCGGGCTGGGGCGGGATGCCTTCCTGCTCGCATCCCTCGGGGCTGACGTCACCCTCATCGAACGCTCGCCGGAAATGCATGCCCATCTCGCCGATGGCATTCGCCGCGCCCTGGAAGCGGGCGGCGCCTATGCCGAGGCGGCAGCGCGCATGACGCTGCTCAACGGCGATTCACGCTATCTGCTGAAGGAGCTTTCGCCCGAGGTGGTGATTGTCGACCCCATGCATCCGCCACGCCACAACACGGCGCTGGTAAAAAAGGAAATGCGGGTGCTGAGAGAACTGGTTGGCGCCGACCCGGACCAGGTGGAGTTGATGGAGGCTGCACTGGAGAATGCGACAAAGCGGGTGGTCCTGAAATGGCCCCTGCGCGCCGAGCCGATGCCGGGCATTCGCAAGCCTTCGCATCAGATAATGGGCAAGAACACCCGTTATGATGTCTTCATGATCTTCGGAAAATCTCTCGACGAGGAAGAATAATCAGCGGAAGCTCGGCTTGCGCTGCGCATTCATCAAAAGCTCGTGCCGCGAGGCGAACTCGCCGAACAGCTTTCTGAGCCGGGTCTCCTCCGCCTTGTCCAGTCGGTAACGCCGGCAGAATTCCGCAACGTTCAGGATCGGTTTGGTTCTGTTGCCGTCTATGGTCTTGTTGTCGATGATCTGCATGGCGCCCTCCTCATAACAGAGGCCAAACGTCGCTCACGCCTTGCGGTTCCCTATGAATTCGCATGGATGAGAAAAGAGCGTGCAGCCTGCACACGGACTGATCAAGTTTTCTTGAAACTATCGCAGGAAACGAAATCCTCCCCAAATGGTTCTCTGCCTGATGTAACGATGGAAGGGAGACCCATGTTCCACAACAACCGATTTCTGAGTTCGACGGTCCTGTGTGCGCTGCTCGCCGTGCCCTTTGCCGGCGCTGCACACGCCCAGACCGCCCCGGCTGCCGAAACGAAACGGCCGAATGCGCCGGATCAGAAGCCGGCTTTTGAGGGCCAGACACGCGCGCCGCAGGCCGCCTCCCAGCCGAATATCGAAAAAACCATCGTCGCCGAGGGGCTGCCGCACCTGTGGTCCATGGAATTCCTGCCGGATGGCCGCATGCTTGTCGCCGCCAAGGAAGGGGCCATGCATATCGTCGCCGACGGCAAGGCCGGCCCGGCGATTGCCGGCGTACCGGAGGTGGCGTCCGACGGACAGGGCGGACTTCTCGATATAGCGCTCGCGCCCGATTTCGAAACATCGCGCACCATCTTCTTCTCCTTTTCCGAACCGCGCGATGGCGGCAACGGCACCTCCGTCGCGTCGGCCAAGCTGACCGAAGATGGCGGCGCGACGAAACTGGAAAATGTCTCGGTGATTTTCCGCCAGATGCCGACCTATGACGGCGACAAGCATTTCGGCTCGCGCCTCGTCTTCGGACCTGACAACGAGCTTTATGTCACCGTCGGCGAGCGCTCGGATTCAAAGCCGCGCGTGCAGGCGCAGGATCTGTCGAGCGGGCTTGGCAAGGTCTTCCGCATCGATGCTGAAGGCAAGGCCTTTGAAGGCAACCCCTTCGCCGGCCAGCAGAACGCCCTTCCCGAAATATGGAGCTATGGCCACCGCAACCTGCAGGCCTCGGCACTTGATGGTCAGGGCAGGCTCTGGACCGTGGAACACGGACCAAAGGGCGGCGATGAGCTGAACCTGCCAAAAGCGGGCCTGAATTACGGCTGGCCAGTCATCACCTATGGCGTCGAATATAGCGGCCGCTCGGTTGGCGAAGGCGCTACCGCCAAAGAAGGTATGGAGCAGCCGGTCTATTATTGGGACCCGGTCATCGGCCCCTCCGGCATGGCCTATTATGATGGCGACCTGATTCCCGAATGGAAGGGCGCCTTCATCGTCGGCGGTCTGGTGAGCCAGGGTCTCGTGATCCTGCACATCGACGGCGACAAGGTCGCGACCGAAAGCCGTCTGCCCCTCGAGGCGCGCATCCGCGACGTGAAGGTCGGGCCGGATGGTGCGGTTTATGCCGTGACTGAAGAGCGTGGTGGCGGTGAATCGCAGATTCTGCGGATCGCCAAGGCCGGCTGAGAAAACTAACGACCGGAACGACAGGCCGCCGGAACGAAGGCGGCCTGTTTTTCGTTTGCCGCAGCGTGAAACCTGCCGGAAAAAACAATGCCACAACCGCCCACCCGCCTTCTTGCCAAAATCGGACTTGCCTATGTCAACGATCAGGAGCCGGGTATTTCCCGCAAAAAACGCGGGCGCGGTTTCTGTTACCGCCTGCCGGGCGGCGAGCTTCTCTCCGACAGCGTCGAACTGAAACGCATCAAATCGCTCGGTGTGCCGCCCGCCTATAAGGACGTCTGGATCTGCATCGACCCATCAGGGCATCTGCAGGCAACCGGCTTTGATGCACGCGGGCGAAAACAGTATCGCTATCACCCCGACTGGCACGCGCTCAGGGGCGAAACGAAGTTCTTCCAACTCAAAAGCTTCGGCAAGGCGCTGCCCGCCATCCGCCGCCGTGCCATCGCCGATATCGAAAAACAGGATCACGGGCAGGAGATGACGCTTGCCGCGCTCACGTTGCTGCTCGATGCCGCCTATCTGCGCGTCGGCAATCGCTCCTATCTCGAAACCAACGGCACCTATGGCGCGACGACCCTGCTTAAGCGCCACGTTTCCTTCGGCGAAACA
This sequence comes from Agrobacterium sp. LAD9, assembly GCF_003031125.1. Classification (NCBI taxonomy): domain Bacteria; kingdom Pseudomonadati; phylum Pseudomonadota; class Alphaproteobacteria; order Hyphomicrobiales; family Rhizobiaceae; genus Agrobacterium; species Agrobacterium sp. LAD9. The sequence continues at coordinate 158,633 of NZ_PHGS01000029.1, forward strand.
ATTGAACTGCGCTTCGCCGCCAAAGGCGGGCAAAAGGTAAGACGGCAATTGCGCCACCCGCGCCTGCAGAAAATCCTCGAGGAGATCGCCGATCTGCCCGGCAAGGAACTCTTCGTCTGGCAGGATAGCGAAAACCTGGTGCATTCGGTCGATTCCAGCGATCTCAATGCCTACCTCTCGCGCATCGGCGGCACCGGCATTTCCGCCAAGACCTTCCGCACCTGGGGTGGAACGCTCGCGGCCTTCTGCAACGCAATGGAGCATGTGGCATCAGGTGAAAAACCGAGCATAAAAGGCATGTGCCAGGCGGCTGCGGCGGAGCTTTCCAATACGCCCGCCATCTGCCGCAAGAGCTATGTGCATCCCGCCGTTCTCGACATAGCGGCTGAGGAAAAAGCCCAGAAAAAACTCGGCCGCATCTTGAAGGTCGGGGCAAAGCCCGTCTCCGGCCTGAGGGCGGATGAAAGACGGCTGCTGGCCTTCCTGCCCTGAGGGGTCAGCGGCTCCCCGCCCATTCCGCCAGTTCGCGCTCGGCCCTTTCCAGCGCGCTGTAATTCAAAAGCTTGCGCAGAAAAGCGACGGTGACGGCGCGGGTTCGAAGATTATATCGCCCTTCCGCCTCGTCGTCGCCGGCTGCCTGATGCACGTTCAGTTTCTCATACAGGCTTTGCAGGCGGTTCTGCACGCTGCGCAGTGACAGATTACGACGGCGCGCAATCGCCTTGTCGGTGAGGCCAAGCGCGACATCGACAAGGATTTCATATTCGGAATCGGTAAAGCCATGCGCCTTGCCGAGGCTCTTTTCCTGCAACCCGCGCACTTCCCGGTCGATCACGCATTGCGCCTCGATGAAGATGCTGCGCAAGGCCAGTCGCAGGCGGTCATCGGAGGCCGATTTCAGCACATAACCATAGGCGGCACCCTCAGGCACGATGCGGGAGACACCACGCACATAGGCCTCGTCGGAATAGTTGGACCAGAACAGGATGCGGGTGTCCGGCCTTTCCTTCCAGATGGTGCGCGCCGCCTCGATTCCGTTGCGCTCGTTCATCTGCAAATCCATGACGATATGGGCGGCGCGATTTTCCCGCGCGAGCTTTTCGCCGGTTCTGCCGTTTGCCGCCTCCAGCACATTGTCGCATTCCGGCAGGGCGGCACGCACCGCCTCGTTCAGATAGGCGCGGTGCAGCGCATCGTCCTCGACGATCAGCACGTCCATGTCATAACTCCTCCCGCCGGTCGAAAGCGTCCGCCGGCAAGGTCACGGTGATGCGGGTTCCCGCCCCTTTGCCGTTGCCGCCAATATCGAACCTGGCTGAAATCAGCCGCGCCCGTGTCTTCATATTGCCGATGCCGAGGCCGCCGGAGGCCCCGCCTTCGCCGCCGCCGCTGCCGTCATCACTCACCGTCACCCGCAAGCCGCCATCGATGGCGACAAGCGTTACGGCAATGGTTTCCGGCTGGGCATGGCGAATGGCATTGTTCACTGCCTCCTGTACGATGCGGAACAGCGATATGGCCACCGTCTTGTCGAGCCTTTCCACCAGCCCGTCCGTCTCATCGCTCACCGACCAGTCGATTGCCGACCCGCTATCGCGCACGGAGCGGTCCACATAGGTCTCGATGGCCTCAACGACGCCAAATAATTGCAGGATGGAAGGTTTCGCCTCCTCGATGATCTCGCGCAGATCCTGCATGCAATGTTGCAGGCTACGCACCACCGGCTCGAGCATTTCGCCCGAAACGTCGGGGGTATGGCTCATGCGTTCGATGCGCCGTGCAAGCCGGGTCAGGTCCGCCAGCGTCTGGTCGTGCAGGTCCATGCCGATACGCTGCCGCTCGGCCTCCAGAGCCTCGGTCAATTGCAGCGCGCCAAGGCGCAGGCCCTCCTCGCGGGCATTGGCGCGCGCCTCCTCGATGGCAGAGCGTTTGGCCTGCTCGGCAGCGCGGATGGCGTAGAAATAGGGCGCCAGCAGATCCGCAACCGCGCGGGCGTTCGTCACATCCTCCACCGTATAGGCGTTCGACTGGTGCGACGAGCAACTGAGCGCGCCAATGATATCGCCGTGCACCTTCATCGGCACATGCAGGCGGCTATGCAGATTAAGTTCGATGATCGGGCTGGAAAACGCCCCTTCGAAGTGGAAGCGCGGATCGGAGCAGGCGTCACCGCTTAACAGGTGCTCGACCTCGCCTGACAGCAGCGAACGGATCGGGCTTCCGGTGAGAAGGGCGGGCGGCTGCCGGCTCCAGGCGCTGACGAGACCGCTCTCATAGGCGATATGATATTTGTCATCCAGCTGCTTGATGCAGACATCCATATGGTCATGCGGGATGATATGGCTGATCTCGGTGGCGACCGCCTGAATGATGGCATTAAATTCCAGCTGCCCGGCAAGCAGCCGCGAAATGCCCATATAATGGTGAAAAAGAGCGCTTTTCGGCGTATCCAGCATGTGCGGACGCCCTCCCAAGCGTCTGCCTTCGACCTCTGCGGCGAAGTTTGAACCCATTGGGTGCCGCATCACACATTCTGCGCCCGGCAGTGGCGTTTCGTCCTGCGGGTTCCCGCAAGCTTTCTGCGGAAACCCGCAGGAAGATTGCCGCGATCCGCCTATACAAGCCAAATCTTCTTGGTCATTCTCGCTTCTACTGGGGAAAGGAGCTCCAGTGCAAAGGAATTCCACCTGCCGCAGAGGAGATTTGCGGCGCGCAGGAACTCCAGGCTCGAAAAGGGCAAGCCACGAGGGAGGAAATCAAATGGCTTTCAGAAAGATGCTTTTGGCATCGGCCGCTGTCGCATGCGCAGCTCTGCCGATCACCGCTCATGCCGATACGTCGGCCAAAAAAATCGCGCTTTCAAACAATTACGCTGGCAATTCCTGGCGTCAGGCGATGCTGACCAGCTGGGACAAGATCACCAAACAGGCGGTTGCCGACAAGCAGGTTGCCGCCGCAGACGCCTTCACGACCGCCGAAAACCAGGCAACCGAACAGGCGGCGCAGATCCAGAACCTCATTCTTCAGGGTTATGACGCCATCGTCATCAACGCCGCTTCGCCTACAGCCCTCAACGGCGCGGTGAAGGAAGCCTGCGATGCCGGCATCACCGTCGTGTCCTTCGACGGCATTGTCACCGAACCATGCGCCTGGCGCATCGCTGTTGATTTCAAGGCGATGGGCGCAAGCCAGATCGACTATCTCGCCAAGGCCATGCCGAAAGGCGGAAATCTGCTCGAGATCCGCGGTCTGGCCGGCGTTTCGGTCGATGATGAAATCCATGCCGGCATCGTCGACGCCGTCGCTAAAAACCCGCAATTCAAGATCGTCGGTTCCGTCAATGGCGACTGGGCGCAGGATGTCGCACAGCGCGCCGTCGCCGGCATTCTGCCGAGCCTTCCCGAAGTTGCGGCTGTCGTGACGCAGGGCGGTGACGGTTACGGTGCGGCACAGGCTTTCGCCGCCGCCAAGCGCCCGACACCCACCATCGTCATGGGCAACCGTGAAGACGAACTGCAATGGTGGAAACAGCAGAAGGATGCGGGCGGCTACGAGACCATGTCGGTCTCCATCGCCCCCGGCGTCTCGACACTCGCTTTCTGGGTGGCGCAGCAAATCCTCGACGGCAAGGACGTGAAGAAGGACCTGACCGTTCCGTTCCTGCGCATCGACCAGGGCAATCTTGAGGAAAACCTCAAGAACACCCAGAAGGGCGGCGTGGCGAATGTGGAATATTCGCAGGAAGACGCCCAGAAGGCCATCGCATCGGCCAAGTAGGCCTCATCGGGTCACAGTATGAGTTGCGACGCTCCTCAAGCGAGCGCCGCAACGTCAATCGATAATATCCGATTTCAGATTACTGGCGTAATTGCTCATGAATGACATCATCGAGACGGAAGAAGTCGTCGCCGCGCGCGGCGTGAAGGTCGTGTTCGGCGCGGTCAAGGCGCTGGATGGCGCCGATCTTGTCATCCGCGCGGGGGAATGCCTCGGGCTCGTAGGCCATAATGGCGCCGGAAAATCCACCATCGTCAACGTCATCAATGGCGGGTTGACACCGCATGAGGGTTCCATTTCCTATCGCGGCGAGCAAGGCCGTCACGGCATCGCGGCCGCCCGCGCCAGCGGCGTTCGCTGCGTGTTTCAGGAATTGTCGCTCTGCCCCAACCTGACGATCAGCGAAAACGTCCGCATTATGCATGCAGCCATGAGCGGGCGGAACTGGCGCGGACGTGCGCTCACCATGATCCGGCATACGCTGGACGAAATTTTTCCCGGCCACGGTATCGATTGCGAGCTGACGATCGCCGAGCTTTCCATCGCCGAGCGGCAGATGGTGGAAATCGCCATCAATTTCTGCCGAACCCCGGATGCTCCGAGACTTGTCATCCTCGATGAGCCGACCTCCTCGCTTGATGCCGGTCTCGCCGAGCAATTGATGGATTATGTCCGCCGTTTTGTGCGCACGGGCGGCTCCGTTCTGCTGATTTCGCATATTCTCGGCGAGATCCTTTCGACGGCCACCCGCATCGTCGTGATGAAGGACGGCCGCGTGGTCGCCGACCGGGTGGCGGCCGAGTTCACGACACGCACGCTGGTGGAAGCCATGGGCAGCGTAGTCAAGGAACAGGACAGGCAAAAGGGCGAAAGCCGCAAGACCGGAGAAAAGGTGCTTGCCATGCCGGCGCGGCGCGGCGAAGGCCTCGCATTCGAGGCTTTCCGCGGCGAGATCATCGGCCTTGCCGGTCTCGGCGGTCATGGCCAGACCGAAGCGCTTCTCGATCTTTACCTTGCCCGCAACAGCAGCTGGCTGCCCGCACGCAAGACGGATATCGCCTTTGTCGCAGGCGATCGCAGCCTGAACGGCACCTTTCCGCTGTGGAGCATCCTCAAGAACCTTTCCATCGCCTCGCTGCGGGATATTTCATCGGCAGGCATGGTGGACAGGAGCAAGGAAACCGAACTCGGCGCGCAGTGGAAAAAGCGCATCGAAATCCGCACGCCCGACATGGGCAATAAGATCCTTTCGCTCTCCGGCGGCAACCAGCAGAAGGTGCTATTCGCCCGCGCACTCGCCACCACGGCCAGCACCGTGCTGATGGACGACCCGATGCGCGGCGTCGATATCGGCACCAAACAGGAAGTCTACGATATCTTGAGAACCGAAGCCTCCCACGGCCGCACCTTTATCTGGTACTCCACCGAAATGGACGAAATCCGTCTTTGTGACCGGGTCTATGTCTTCCGCGACGGCGCCATTCAGGCCGAACTGGTGGGCGAGGACATCACCGAGCAGAATGTGCTGGCCGCCTCCTTTTCCGGAGAAGATCACGCATGAAACTCTCCGCCAGCGCCCTTCGCCTCATCATTCCCGCCGCCTCGCTCGCCTTCCTGCTCGCCGCCGTTTTCTACATGCAGCCGCGCGCCATGAGCTATACCGGCCTCAACCTGCTGTTCAATCTGGCGGTGCCGATCGCGCTCGCCACCATTGCGCAGATGCTGATCATGTCCGTCAACGACCTCGATCTGTCGATGGGCACCTTCGTCAGCTTCTGCGCCTGCGTCACTGCCACCTTCCTGCAAACCACTCCATTGCTTGGGATCGCGATTTTCGCCGGTGCGATTGCGGTATATGCGGTACTTGGCGCCATCATCCATATCCGAGCCCTGCCATCCATTGTCGTCACGCTTGGCATGAGTTTCGTCTGGGGCGGCCTTGCCGTTCTCATCCTCCCCTCGCCCGGCGGCCAGGCACCAGCTTTCATCCGGGCGTTGATGACGGCAAAACCGCCGCTCGTACCGATTGCCATCGTCGCCAGCATCGTGATTGCGGTCGTCGCCCATTACATCGTCATGCGCTCCTCCTTCGGCGTGCTGATGCGCGGCGTCGGCGGCAATTTCCGCTCGGTCGAACGCTCCGGCTGGTCGGTCGTCGGCATCCGCGCCGCCACCTTTGCGCTGGCCGGTTTCTTCGCGGTGCTGTCGGGCATCGCACTTGTCGGGCTGACGACATCGGCTGACGCCAACATCGCGCTTCGCTACACGCTGCTGTCGATTGCGGGTGTCATTTTAGGCGGAGGCGAATTCGTCGGCGGCCGGGTTTCACCCATCGGCGCCGTCATCGGCGCGCTGACGCTGACGCTCGCCGGCTCCTTCCTGTCCTTCATGCGCATTTCGCCGGACTGGCAGATCGGCGCGCAGGGCGCGATCCTCATCATCGTGCTCGCCTTGCGCCTCCTGCTCAACCGTCTCGAAAAGCGGGAGAAAAACCAATGAACGGGCTTTCGTCCTTCTCGAAAAAACCATGGATCTGGTCCTTTGCCGCAACGGCTGCGGTGTGGATCGTGACCGTCATGTTCACCGGCGGCGCAAGCTCCTTCGGCCTGTCGCACGCAGCGCTGACATTCGCGGCCTTTTCCGTGATCGTCGGCATCGGCCAGATGTTCGTCATCACGCTCGGACCGGGCAATATCGACCTCTGCGTTCCCGCAACGATGACGCTATCAGGCACGCTGGCGCTCAAATTCATGGATGTGTCCGATGGTCTCATCCTGCCGGGATTGCTGATCGCCATCCTGATCGGCATCGCCATCGGCATCGGCAATTACACGCTGATCAAGCTCCTGCGCATCCCGCCGATCATCGCGACGCTGTCCATGAGCTTCATCGTGCAGTCCATCGCCATCTGGTCGAACCGCGGCCTGCGCATCAAACCGCCGGAAACACTGGCCACTTTCGCCACGTCCAGTTCTTTCGGCATTCCGAACGTGGCGCTCGTCGCCTTGCTGCTCTCGGTCATTGCCTGGTTGCTGCTCGACCGCACATTTTACGGACGCTGGATTTCCGCCATCGGCCAGAGCACGTTCGCAGCCCGCATGACCGGCATTCCGGTGGATGGAACCCGCTTCGTCACCTATGTGCTCTGCGCGGTTCTGGCGGCGATTGCCGGTTATCTGCTCGCCAGTTTTTCCGGCGGCGCAGCACTCAACATGGGATCGGAATACCTGCTGATGTCCATCGCCGTCGTTGTCATCGGCGGCACGGCGGTGGCGGGCGGCGATTCCAATGTTCCCGGCATCTGGGGCGCTTCGCTCTTCATGTTCCTGGTGGTATCGATGCTGAATACCTATGGTTTCGGCGCGGGTATCCGCCTCATCCTCACCGGCCTCATCATCATCTCCGTCATCCTTCTGGCAAGCGGCCCCAAGGCCACACGCTGAACCCCGAACGACAAGCCCTCAAGCGGACCACGCTCATGACCACAGACAAGACCTCCCCTTACGAAATCCAAGATGACCGCTTCCGCCATCTGATCGTCGGCAATGCGGAACTGGAAGAGCTTTATTCCGGCTGCCGCTGGGCCGAAGGCCCGGTGTGGTTTGCCGATCTCAACTGCCTGCTGTTCAGCGATATTCCCAATGAGCGCATGCTGCGCTGGGTGCCGGATGGCGGGATCTCGGTATTCCGCCAGCCTTCCAACTTCACCAATGGCAACACGCGCGACCGGCAGGGGCGACTTGTCTCCTGCGAACATGGCGGCCGTCGCGTCACCCGCACCGAAGTCGACGGCTCGATCACCGTTCTCGCCGACAGCTACGGCGGCAAGCGGCTAAACTCCCCCAATGACGTGGTGGTCAAATCCGATGGCAGTGTCTGGTTCACCGACCCCACCTACGGCATTCTTTCCGACTATGAGGGATACAAGGCAGAGCCAGAACAGAAGACGCGCAATGTCTACCGGCTCGATCCCGCAACCGGAAAGATCGACATCGCCATTGACGACTTCGTGCAACCGAACGGTCTCGCGTTTTCACCTGATGAAACGAAGCTCTATGTTGCCGACAGCTCCTACAGCCATGATGTCTCCCGCCCGCGCCATATCCGCGTTTTCGACGTGGTGGATGGCGTGAAGCTCGCCAACGGCCGGGAATTCTGCAATCTCGACAGCGGCCTGCCGGACGGCTTCCGTCTGGATACGGCTGGAAACCTCTGGACCAGCGCCGGTGATGGCGTGCACTGCTTTGCGCCCGATGGTACGCTCATCGGCAAGATCAAGGTGCCGCAGACCGTCGCGAACCTCACTTTCGGCGGCCCGAAAAAGAACCGCCTCTTCATCACCGCAACGAAATCGCTCTATTCCGTCTATGTCGCCGCAACCGGCGCGCAAACGCCTTGAGGTGGTGAAAAACCGGAGGACACGGGCCGGGAGGGAACTGGCAAGACGGCTTCACCGCGCTATAAAAGCGGAATGAACGATGATTCCAGCCCCTTCCTGACCGACGATATGGCCCTGGATGGTGAAACGCCGGCCGTTGAGCCCACCAGCCGCATGCAGTCCTGGGCGCGCAATTCCGCTCTCTACCGGCTGGAACAGCGCATGATGACGGAAAAGCAGCTGCGCGACGCCATCATGCGCAAGGCGCGGGAAAAATTCGAGGGTATCACCCCGGCGCAGGTGAAGGCGCTCGGCGAATTTGCCGTCACTTTTGCTTATGGCATCAAGGCGCTCGACGACACCGCCTATGCGGAAATTGCCGTGCGGAGCGGCCAGCGCAGCGGCAAGTCGAAACGCGGGCTCGCGCAGAAACTTCAGATCAAGGGTATCACCCGGGAAACGGCTGCAGTCGCGCTGCAGGAAACCAATGATATGGTCGCCGCCGTCATCTTTGCACGCAAGCGCGCCTTTGGGCCTTTTCGCCGGGTCGAACTGGATGAAAAACGCAAGGCCAAGGAATTCTCCGCCTTCGCCCGCAACGGCTTCAGTTTTGAAATCGGCGCAAGAGTGATGGCGATGACGGCGGAGGAGGCCGAGGAGACTATCGCCGAAGCACCGCTCTGACATCTATTGCGGCATGGGATGGGTTTTCAGATAGGCGATCAGATCGGCTATATCGGTTTCGCTCCAGAGGCCGAAAAAGCGCATGGCATTTCCCGGGATAGCCTTCTTCGGGCTGGAAAGGAATTTTTGCAGCTCCTCCTCAGACCATACCCGGTCAGCCGCACCGGCATCCTTCAGCGCCTGCGAATAATGGCCGTAATCAGCCACGGAAGCCATCGGCCTGCCCACCACGCCCATCAGATGCGGCCCCATGCGGGTGCGCGGCGTGTCAACGCTGTGGCAGGTGGAGCAGCGGCTGAAGACCTTCTCGCCATGGGCCGCATCGCCCTCGGCAAAGGCGCTCGACGCAAGCAGGAGGAAAAACGCGGTCGCCGCAGCAGCTTGTTGGGACATGAAAATCATGGTCCGGATAATACAACGCCCTCTCCGTCTGACAACGAAGAGGGCGTTTTTTGACATGCGACAGAATGCCCGGTCAAAACACCGGGCATTTCGCCGATCAGTTCGTGGCCGTCAGCGTCACGGACGTACCGGTGGCAGCGAGGTTGAGGCCAACCTGGCCGGTCACGCTGACCGTCTGCAGCTGGATGGAGCCGGAAGTGCCGCCAACGAGAACGTTGGTGCCGACGCCGAGACCGACGGTGACTTCAGCCGTAGCGCCCTGATAAAGGCCGCCCAGCGAACCGCGGTGGTAACCGGCGGTCGGGGCGAAAACGGCCCAGACCAGACGGCCCTGCGTGGTGAAACCGAGGTCAACACCCATCTTGCGGATGGCGCCGGTGTAATGGTCGGTGCGACGGGCGCCCATGGTGGACTGGAAGGTGCAATCCAGTTCCTTGGCCGAGCCGAGAACGTAACCGACGCCGCCGCCGATATCGCAGGTGAGGTAACCGATCTTGACGCCGTTGCGATCGTCCTGCTCCTGCGGAGCCGGCTCATATCTTGCAAGGTCGGCAGCGAGGGCGGATGCGGTTCCGCCGAGGCCCATCGTCAATGCGGCAAAAGTTACGGCAACAGCCTTTTTCATCTGATTTTCTCCTGTTTTATTCCTACCCGCAGCAGCCCTTCTTGCCCTCTCCGGATATTGAATTCCGCACTGTTAACGTTTGTTCCCTGAAATCGATCCAAAACAACTTAATTGGAGGCGATGAAAGCGGAACGGTTAACAGTGTCTGATGGCGGTAGGATGCCATTAAGACATTGTTAGGGCGGGAAATGCGTGCGGAATCGCCATCAACAGCCAGCGTTGCCGGCCGTTGTTTTGCTGCAACAACTCAAAGCGGCAGAGCGACGGGAAAGCCGGTGGCGGCATGGGTCATGACATCCATGCGAACGCCATAGATGCGCTGCAACGTCTCCGGCGTCATGATCTCCTGCGGGGTTCCCCGTGCGATAAGCTGGCCGGAATGAAGCGCAACGATCTCATCGCAGAAGCGTGCTGCCATGTTGACGTCATGCAGCACGACGATGACGCCAAGACCCTTTTCGCGCGACAGTCTCTGAACCAGCGAAAGCACTTCGATCTGGTGCGCCATGTCGAGTGCGGAGATAGGCTCGTCTAGAAGCAGGCTTTCGGCGTTCTGGGCCACCAGCATGGCAAGCCACACGCGCTGGCGCTCGCCGCCGGAAAGCGTATCCACCAGCCGGTCGCGGAAGGCGACGGTATCGGTAAGCTCGATCGCCTCGTCCACCTTCTCCTGATCCGCCTTGCTAAATTGCCCGAGCGCCCCGTGCCAGGGATAACGGCCGAGCGCCACCAGCTCCTTGGCCAGCATGCCGGAAGCAGCCGGCGTATATTGCGGCAGATAGGCGAGCTTTCGCGCAAATTCACGATTGCCCCAGGCGCCGAGCGATTTTCCCTCGAACGAGACCTTGCCCGCCGTCGGTTCCTGAATGCGTGCGAGAATCTTGAGCAGCGTTGATTTTCCCGAACCGTTATGACCGATCAGACCGATGGTCTTGCCGGTCGCAAAACTTGCCGTCAGCGGGTGCAGCAATGTCCTGCCCGGCACTTCCATCATGACGCCATCAAGAGAAAAAAGCGGGATATCGTCGTAATCGACGGCAAGTGCTGCCTCACCCATGGTTCTCATCTCCGTAAATGTTCAAATAAATCATTGGCGCCTGCCTGAAAGCCAGATCAGATAGGGCGCGCCGGCCAGAGCCGCAAAAAGCCCGAGCGGCAGTTCATAGGGAAAGGTCACCGTTCGCGCCCCGAGATCGGAAAGCGCCATCAGCACCGCGCCGAACAGGAAAGAAGCCAACAGATGATCGCGCGGCGTGGTGAAGCCGGCGCGAAGCGCAATATGCGGCGCCATCAGCCCGACGAAACTCAAGGGACCGACGAGCAGCGAGGCGGCCCCCGTGGCGATACCCGCCACCGCGATGACGGCGATACGCGCCAGGCCGAGCGGCAGCCCGAGCGAGAGCGGCACATCCCGGCCAAGCGGCAGGATCGTCAACCAGCGCGTCACCGACAGGGCAGTCGCCAGAAGCACGATGGAAAGAATGGCGAGAAAGATTGCCGAAGCCGGTGTCGCGGTCGAACCAGAGCCGCTGAGCCAGGCGAGAATCTGCCATGCCCGCTGGTCACCAATCGCAAGCAGCGCCGAAAGCAGCGCCGAGCAGAGCGAACTGATAGCAATGCCGGCGAGCAGGATTTTTTCTGGCGCCAGATGCCGGCGCACGGCAAAGAATAGCACAAGGATCATGACAGCCGCCGAGCCGATGCCGGCGCCGCAAAACAGCTCGAACAGACCGGCCGCCGGGAAAATCGTGATGGCGGCGGCAAAACCGAGACCCGCGCCGCCGCTGACGCCGATGACCTCCGGGCTTGCCATCGGATTGCCGGTGAGCCGCTGCAAAAGAGCACCCGCCATGGCGAGAAGACCGCCGGCGGCGATGGCCGCCATCAGCCGGGGCCAGCGGAAAGGCAGAAGGCTTTGCAGGTCACCCGCCCCCAGCATCGTCCAGCCCTGAGGCCCCCTGCCGATGGCGAGTGCTGCAAAGATCAGCGCGGCCATGACGATGAGCATCGGCAGCAGGGCCGTAAACCCGCGCCTTGTCGCGAGATCGACGCCTTCGCCGCGATGCACGTCGGTCGGCCGGATTTTCGGCAGCAGCCAGAGAAGCAGCGGGCCGCCGATCAGGGCCGTCACCGCGCCGGTCGGGAAAACTTCCGCCGTCTTGTTTGCCAGAAATTGCACGAGACCGTCGCAGAACCAGAGCAGCAGGCCGCCCAGAAGCGGGGAAACGAAGAGCACCGAAGAGGAGCGCCGCACGCCAAGCGCCCGGGTGAGCGCGGGTGCCGCAAGGCCGATGAAGCTGACGAGGCCAACCGCCGAAGCGACGAAGGCGGCCAGCATGACGGCGACGGCGGCGACGGCGAGCCTGATCGAAAACAGCGATACGCCGAGCGATCGCGCGCCGGAATCGCCGAGACCGAGAACCGTCAGCGGCCTAACCAGCAGGCCCGTCAGGACAAGCCCCACGAGAAGCTGAAAGGTGAGAGACAGGGCGTTCGACCAATCCTGCTGGCTGAGCGAGCCGCCATTCCAGACCACGAGCGACATCAGATATTCGCCCTGCGCGAGCGTCAGCGCCGCGGAAACGGATGCGGCGGTGATGCCGACCAGGAGCCCTGCCACCACCATGGTTACCGGTTCGAAGGAGCGTCGCCAGCCAAGCAGGAAGACAATACCGGCGGCAGCGGCAGCGCCGGCAAGCGCCACCAGTGCGCGGTTGCCATCCAGCACCGAGGGAAAGAACAGCGTGGCGATGACGATGGCCAGTTGCGCGCCAGCCGAGATGCCGAGCGTCGAGGGATCAGCGATCGGGTTGCGCAGCAATTGCTGAAAAAGCGCGCCCGAGAGACCCAGCATCGCGCCCGCCAGAATGGCGACCGCCACACGCGGCATCAGGCTGAAAGCGAGGATGACCTGATCCATCGACATGGCGGCGGCATCAAAAGGCAGGCCGGGCCATGCACTGAAAGGCAGCCGCAGCAGCCCGGCATGCAGGGAAAGACCGCAGGCCAGAATGAACAAAAGCCCGAAGAAAAGCGGGAGAGGCCGCACCATCACAGGGCTTCTCCCCGTGCCGAGAGCGCTTCGGTCAGAAGCCTCGCGAAACGCATGCCGGCGGTGATGCCGCCATAGGGGCCGACATTGGCAAGCGTCACCACCCGATTTTCGCGCACGGCAGGCAGCGCGCGCCAGATGGCGCTGTTGCGCAGAGTTTCCCGCGCCTCCACCGGAATATCGGAGACGATGACGATGCGCGCATCGGATGATGCGGCGAGGTTTTCAAGCGGCACCGGGGCCGCGAAGGTGAATTGCGACCGATCCACCCAGGCATTGGTCAGCCCCAGACGGCCAAGAACATCCCCGAACATGCTATCCGCACCAAAGGCACGAAAATGCCGGGCGTCGCCTATGTTGATGACATAGGTCGGCCGTGCGGAAAAACCGGCAAGACGGGTCCGCATGGCTTGCAGTGCCGCTTCCGTTTCACCCAGAACCTTGCGCGCCTCTTCGGCCCGCCCGAGCTTTTCACCAAGCGCGGTGACCGCCGCCAGCGCCTTTTCGAAAGGCGGCTCACCCTTCACGTAAAAGGGCAGCGAAAAGATGGGGGCGATCGCCTCCAGCCTGCCGGTATAACGCGTGTAGAAAGGCGAAATCAGAATGAGCTCCGGCCGGGTGAGCTGCAGAAGCTCGAAATTCGGAGCGCCGCGCAAGCCGAGATCGGCGACGGTTTCAGGGATATCAGGCTCGACCGCGCCGGCCCGGAACTGGATGAGTTCCGTCGCCGCCACCGGCATGACGCCGAGCGCCACAGATGTTTCCAGCATGGCCCAGTCGATGGCGGCGATGCGCGGCGTCACCGCTGCCCGCGCCTTGCCCGCAAGAGCCGAGGCGGCGAGCAGGCTTAAAAATTCCCGCCGCCCCCAGAGGGGGGAAATCCATCGATCCTTACGCGTCATGCCCCTGCTGCTTCACTTTAATATGGCGTTACCAACGGTAGGTCAGCTTGCCCATAACGGTTCTGCCGTCACCGTAATAGCATCCGAAAGTGGAGCAACTAGAAATATATTCTTTATCAGTCAAGTTTTGCACCAGAAGCGAGGCGCGGTAGCCGTTCTTCTCGTAATGCACGCCGAGATCGAGCAGGGCGAGGCCCTTCATTTCGAAGGCGTTGGCCGCATCGCCATAACGTTTTCCGACATAACGGACACCGCCGCCGATGCCGAAACCTTCAAGCGCCGTATCTTCCGGGAAGGTGTAGTCGAGCCAGAGGCTGGCGGCGTGCCGGGGCGTGCTATCCAGTTCCTTGCCGTGGTTCACACGGCCGGAGACCTCGCTGTCCATGTAGGTATAGGCCGCCCGCAGGTCGAGCCCATCTGCAAGGCTTGCGACGCCTTCCAGTTCGAGGCCCCTCACATGCGCCTCGTCCATCTGCTGCGTTACCCCGCCCACCGTCGTCGTGACGTTCTTCTGTTTCAGATCGTAGATCGCCGCGGAAAGGAAACCGTCAAAGCCCTCTGGCTGATATTTGATGCCCGCTTCCCATTGTTCGCCCGTGGTCGGTTTCGGCGCATCACCGACAGCCGGCTGCGGCACCGGCTCGAAGGAGGTCGCGTAGCTGACATAAGGCGCGATGCCGCCATCGAAGAGATAGCTGACGCCGACACGGCCCGTCAGCTTGTGGTCGTCCTTGTCGAGCGTGCGGTAGGTCGTTCCGTTGAACGTCGTGCCGCCGGTGCTTGCCCAATCCTGCCGCAGACCGGCGGTGACCCGCCAGTTCTCAAAGGCCATCTCGTCCTGCGCATAAAGACCGATCTGGGAAATATCCGTCTTCACATCGGCATAAAGCGTGCGCGAGGTGAGGCTGATCGGCCCGCCATAAACAGGATTGACGGGATTGAGCGGCGTTGCGGCCCAGAATTCGGTTTTGACGTTATTGTCGAAATAGCGGTAATCCAGCCCGACAAGCAGGGTGTGGGCGACTGGTCCCGTGGAGAACTCCGCCTGCAGGCTGTTATCGATGTTGAAGGTGTTCAGCAATTCATCCTGGAACGTCGCATTGCGGCGGATAAGATTGCCGATCATGCCGCCGCTGGTCGAAGACATGCCGAGCGCCCGGTAGGACCAGTCGAAATTGGAATAACGCGCATTTTGCCGGAAGGTGAAGGTCTCGTCGAAACGGTGCTCGAATTCATAGCCGATATTGGTGAACTTGCGGCTTGAGGTATCGAAAGAGGGATCGCCGACATAAAAGCTGCGATCCAGCATATTGCCTGGTCTCAGATAGGTCAGCGCCGGCGGCAGGCCAGACGGCGAACTCGGATTGTCGTGCTGATAGGAGGCGAGAACCGTCAGTTTCGTATCCTCGTCGGGCTGCCATCTCAGCGCCGGGGCGATGAAATAACGGTCATTCTGCAGATTGTCCGTCTGAAGATGGGCGTTGCGGGCAAGGCCGGTCAGGCGATAGGCAAAACTGTCGCTATCCGCGACCGGCCCGCCAATATCGAACATCGATTGGTAATAATCGAAGCTGCCGATCTGTGCTCCGACTTCGCCGAAACGCTCGAAGGTCGGCCGCTTGCTGATGAGATTGATGAGACCACCGGGATTACCCTGACCGTAAAGCACCGAGGCCGGCCCGCGAATGACTTCCACCCGCTCCAGACCG
The DNA here is from genome assembly GCF_003031125.1 of Agrobacterium sp. LAD9. Taxonomy (NCBI): domain Bacteria; kingdom Pseudomonadati; phylum Pseudomonadota; class Alphaproteobacteria; order Hyphomicrobiales; family Rhizobiaceae; genus Agrobacterium; species Agrobacterium sp. LAD9. The sequence continues at coordinate 174,162 of NZ_PHGS01000029.1, forward strand.
TAGACCTCATAAGACGGCGCACCGGCCGTGCGCATCAGCCGCAGACTGTTGAGGAACTGCAGCTGGTTACCCTGAAAGCCGCGAATGCGCGGCGCATCGAAACGTGGATCCGCCCCAAACGGCTGCGCGACGACGCCAGGCACATAATTCAGCGCCTCGCTGAGATTACGGACATTCTGCGCATCCATCTGATCCCTGGTGATGACGGAAACCGATTGCGGCGTCTCGATCAGGGATCGCCCCGTCTTGGTGGCGCTGGCGCTGGTTTTTGCCACATAGCCCTTCACCGGCGCCTTGGGGTCCTGATTTTTCGCGCCGTCCACGGTGATGGTCTGCAGCACCGTCGTTCCGGCTTCCTGCGCAAAGGCAACGCCGGAGGTCACGAACGCCACATAGGCGATGGCAGCGCAACCGCCCGCCAGAATGGAAATGTGTTTGGTTTTTCCCTGCACGCCAAGACCCTTCATCAACCGCGCCGCCATGAGACGGTTATTTTTCTGGAGAATTTAAGTCATCTTATTACGCAAGGAGCAGATTGTGATCCAATAAGTGAAACTGGATTTTTTCAGAACTATTGATTATGAAAATTCTCACGGATAATAGCTTGGAATTATTCAAATCCGTCAGGAAAGGCCGTGATGATGGGCAGGAAACCGGCAAACCGGGCGGACGCGTTCGAGCTGCGGCACCTGCGCTATTTCACCACGCTGGTGGATGAGCGCAATTTCGAGCGCGCCGCCGCCCGCCTCGGCATTGCCCAGCCGGGTTTGAGCCAGCAGATCATGGCGCTCGAGCAGATCGTCGGCATGCCGTTGCTTGACCGGACACGGCGATCGGTGAAGCTCACCACGCCTGGCCAGCTTCTTTATGAGGATGCCCGCAAAATTCTCGCTAATGCCGAGGCGACACTTGCGGCGCTCAAACGCGTCGATCGCGGCGAGACGGGCCGCATCTCCATCGGTTATGTCGCTTCGGCCGCCTATTCCGGCCTGATGATCCAGTCCATCGCCAGTTTCCGCGCCTCCCATCCCGATGTGGAACTGCAGCTCATCGAGATGGAAATGCGGCTGCAGCTCGCCAAGATCGCCGACGGCAACCTGGATTTCGCCTTCATCCGCCCGCCTGCGCCCGTTCCGGAAGGCGTCACAACCCATGTGGTTCTGCGCGAACCGCTGGTGGCCGCACTTCCTGAAAACCATCCGCTGGCCTTTGCGCTGCAGCTCGATCTCAAGAATCTTGCCGAAGAGACCTTCATCACACCGCGGCAACCGCCGGATGTCGGCTTTCATTACAATACGATAGAAGCCTGCAACGAGGCCGGGTTCCAGCCGACGATAAGCCCGGAAGGCCGGGATTACACCACCATTACCAGCATGGTGGCGATCGGCCTCGGCGTGGCGCTGGTGCCGCGCTCGCTCGATTGTCTGCGGTTGCCGGGCGTGCGCTACGTGCCGCTTGCAGCAAGCGCCACCACGTCCGACCTCGCCATCGCCCACCGGAAAACGGAAGCCTCCCCCGCCGTCAGGGCCTTCATTCTCCATACCCGCAATTGACGCGACAGTACCCGTGGACGAAAAAACCCGTCATCGTCCGTTTACGCAGCATCGGCGGCAACAGGCCGGGCGATGCAACTACATGAGATTACGGAAAGAATGGCGCTCTTTTCGGCAAACCGGAAGCAAGGCCTAAATCCCGTACGGACATTTTCTGTTCCCGCTTTTCCCCGCGGCCGCGGCGTACCGCATAATCGCGGCAGATTTCGATTTACGGGAGACAGCAATGGCTGAGACTTACGAACACCACGCCGCAGGCCTCGAATCCCCGGCATCCCATGCTTTCGAGGTTGTTCTTGATGATACGAACCCGCTTCCTTCCCCCACGCGGGCCATCTATGTGGGCAATGGTGGTCATCTCTGCCTGACCCTGCTTTCCGGCGCGACGGTGACCTTCCAGAACCTGCCCGCAGGCAGCCTGCTGCCGGTCAGGGCCACCCGCATATTTGCAACCCGCACCACCGCCACAGGCATTCTGGGGCTCAATTGAGCGCTCCATCGCCGGCTGATCTCCTCGATCTGAAACGCAGCCCTCGCCAGAAGCCCACCAAGGAGTGCGACACTTTCATGACAAGCTTTCAGGTTGATGTCAGCAAAATGAAGCATCCGCCATTGATCGGCCCATGCGGCAGCTTGGACAGCGGCGTTCCCGCCCCTTTTTCGTTGCCGCCGGCCTATCGGAAATCTGGTGGATCTGGCAGTGGCTCTTTTTACCGCGAAAGCGACGGGAACAATAACGTATCGTCCGGAGATCGGCAGCGTGCCGCTCAGCCTGCTGACGGCGGCCTATCTGCTGTTTTTCACGAACCGGACATTCTGGTCGAAGGTTCACACCTATCTTTCCGCCTATCCGGTTGCCATCGTCGCGCTTTACGTTGCCATGGCCGCCCTTCTCGGCGCGCTCATCATCATTTTTTCCGCCAAATATCTCATCAAGCCGTTTGTGATCTTCCTGATCTTCGCCGCGGCCGCCGCTTCCTGGTTCATGGATCGTTACGGCATCGTCATCGACAGCGACATGATCCGCAACGCCATGGAGACGACACAGGCGGAGGCAGGCAATCTCATCACGCCCGGCTTTCTCTGGCATATGGCGATTTACGGACTGGTGCCGTCCCTCGTCATCATCGCCGTCCGCATCAGACACCGGCAGATCCTCGACAAGCTTTTGTGGAACACGATCAGCATCCTGATCTGTCTCGCCATCGCCGGCATCATCAGCTTCGCCAATTCCAAGACGTTCACCACCGCCGTTCGCCAGCACAAGGATATCGTCAAGAGCGTCAATCCATTGTCGCCGATCCTGTCGGCCATCCATTACTTCACACTGGCCGGCAAGGAAGTCGATATTCAGGTCACGCCGGTCGGCAGGGATGCGAAAGTTCTCCCGGCATTGGGCGGGGTCCACAAACCCCGCATCACCGTTATCGTTGCGGGTGAGACGGCGCGCGCCGCAAACTTTTCCCTGAACGGTTATGGACGTGACACCAATCCCGAACTCGCAAAACGCGGCGTGATCTATTTTCCGAACACCACCAGTTGCGGAACCGCGACAGCAATTTCCATTCCCTGCATGTTCTCGAAATTCCCGCGTTCGCAATATAGCCACAACAAGGCGCTCGCCAATGAAAACGTCATGGATGTCCTCGTCCATGCCGGCATTGGCGCCACATGGCTGGACAACAATACCGGCAGCAAGAATGTCGCCGACCGCATTGCCTATTTCGACCTGCCCTCCACCAATGACAGCCGCTTTTGCACTGGCGGAGAATGCCGCGACGATATCTTTTTCGACAAGCTCGACGCCTGGCTCAATAACGTCACCAAGGACAGCGTCATCGTGCTGCACCAGATGGGCAGCCATGGGCCGACCTATTATCTGCGCTACACCGACGAGTTCCGCAAATTCACCCCGGATTGCCGCACGGCCGAGCTTGGCAACTGCTCCGATGCGGAGATTGTCAACTCCTACGACAACACGCTTCTTTATACCGACCACTTCCTTTCGACCGTGATCGACAAGCTGAAGGCCCGTTCCGACAGGCTGGCGACGGGCATGATCTATGCGTCCGACCACGGCGAATCGCTTGGCGAAAACGGCGTCTACCTGCATGGCGCGCCCTATCTGCTAGCGCCCGACCAGCAGACCCATGTGCCGTTTCTCGTCTGGTTCGATGACGACTTCGCCAGATCCATGGGGCTGGATAAAGCCTGCCTGGCAAAAAGCGCGGCAGAGGGCGGGCGCTCGCACGACAATTATTTCCACAGCATCCTTGGAATGATGAACGTCTCCACTTCGGTCTACGATCCCTCGCTCGATGTATTCGGCGGCTGCACCCAGCGCCAGAACAGCTGAAACACCGTGCTTGACGCTTATCCGGAGAAAGAGATACGCAGGACGAAGCGATAGAGGGAGCTGTCTTGCGGGTTCTGCTTGTTGAAGACGATCATGTGCTGGGGGAAGCGCTGCGAGACCATGTCGCGGCGGCGGGTCACGCTGTCGACTGGTTCAAGACGCTGGGCGACGCCATGGCGGCGACGCTGACCATGGCCTATGGCCTGATCTTGCTCGACATGCGCCTGCCGGATGGCGAAGGCATCACCCTTCTGCAAACCCTGCGCAGGCGCGACGACGCTACACCTGTCATCATTCTGACTGCCCATGATCAGGTCTCCGACCGGATTGCCGGGCTGAATGCCGGGGCGGACGACTATCTGGTCAAGCCCTTCGATCTCAACGAGCTTTCAGCGCGCATGCTGGCGGTCTCGCGCCGTTACGAAGGGCGCTCGGCCCCCGTCATCCGCCTGCCCGGCATCGAGATCAACCAGGTGGCGCGCAATATCACGGTCGATGGAACGGCGCAGACGCTGAGCGCCCGGGAATGGGCCGTGCTCGAAAAACTGGTCGAACATCCCGGCGCGGTCGTCTCGAAAGCGCAATTGCACGACACGCTTTACGAATTCGGCGCGGAAATAGAAAGCAACACGGTCGAGGTCTATATCAGCCGGCTGCGCAAGAAAATCGGCCATGACCGCGTCGAGACCGTGCGCGGCGTCGGCTACACCATCAGGTAAGAACGGCAGGCAGGCAGATATGGCCAGACCGACCAGCATGACCCGCAAACTCGTCACAGCGCTGACGAGCGTTGTCGCCATATCCTGGCTTCTCGCCTGCGGATTGGGCGTCATGGTGATGCAGGACGAATTCGCCGAGATTTTCGACGCCGGCGTTGAGGAAACCGCCGAAAGGCTGCTGCCCCTGCTGGTGGACGACCTCAGGGAAAACAATACCGCGCCTGCCGCGCAAAAGCTCAACCAGACGTCGGAACGGGCGGAGTATCTGACCTATCAGGTTCGCGACCGGGAAGGACAGGTGGTGCTGCATTCGCATGACAGTTCGACGGAGCCTTTCGAGGTCTCGCTCGAACCCGGTTTTTCCGAAACCGCGACCCAGCGCATCTTTACGGTTGCGACACCGGACGGCAATTATTTCCTGCAGGTCGCCGATGCCTTCGCCAATCGCCGCGAGGCGATTGAAGAGGCGGGCACCGCGCTGCTGCTTCCCGTTCTCATCCTCATTCCCGCCAGCATTTTCGCCGTCATCGTCGTGGTGCGCAGGACACTGCGACCGATACAGACCCTGCGCGACGACATCAGCAAGAAGGATGGCGGCAATCTCGCACCGCTGCCAACACAGCCCTTTCCGGCCGAACTCCATCCCATCGCCCGTTCGGTCAATCTGCTGCTCGGGCGGTTGCGATCGGCAATCGAGGCGGAACGGGAATTCACCGCCAACAGCGCCCATGAATTGCGCACGCCGATTGCCGGTGCCTTGGCGCAGGCGCAGCGGCTCCATGCCGACATCCCGCCGGAACTGGCGCCGCGCGTGGAAAATATCGAAAAATCCCTGCAGCATCTCGGCCATCTCGCCGAAAAACTGCTTCAGATGTCGCGGGCGGAAGCAAGGATCGGGGTTACCGACAAGGCGAACGATCTCATTCCCGTTCTCGAACTCGTCATCGACGATATGATGAGAACGGCAATCGGCTCATCCCGCATCCGCTTCACCAATCGCTGTGAAGGCGGCCTATCCTGCAAGATAGGCGCGGATGCCTTCGGCATCATCATCCGCAACCTCCTCGAAAACGCGCTGATCCACAGCCCGCCGGAAAGCCCCGTGCAGGTCGTCGCCGAAACAGACGGCACGATCCGCGTCGTGAATTCCGGCCCGGCAATCGACGGGGCGCTCCTACCCAAGCTGACGACGCGTTTTACCCGAGGCCAGACCGCGGCTGATGGCACCGGGCTCGGCCTTGCCATCGTCAAAAGCCTGGTGGAGCAGACCGGCGGAGAGCTGGTGCTTTCCTCTCCGGCGCCGGGCCGGCAGGACGGTTTTGAGGCCCGCATCGTTCTTCCGGTCGAAGCCGCCTGAATGCGCTGAAAACAAAAACCCCGCCGGGAAGGCGGGGCTTTTATCGGTTCGGATAGAGCGGAGGGGCTCAATCTTCGTGGATATGGCTGTGATCGCGCGTATCGCGCATCTTCACATAAACCACCAGCGACAACGCGATCATGATCGTCACATACCAGAAGAACCAGTTTTCGTGGCCGATCTGCTTGAATTTCAGGGCCACGAATTCCGCCGTTCCGCCGAATATGGTGTTTGCCAGCGCATAGGGCAGAGCCACGCCAAGCGCGCGGATATGGGCGGGGAACATTTCCGCCTTCACCACCGCATTGATGGAAGTGTAGCCGGTAACGATCAACAGACCGACCAGCACGAGGGCGAAAGCCATGATCGGATCGGTCGTCGTCGAAAGCGTGCTGAAGATTGCGTAGGTGAACAGCGTGCCAAGAATGCCGAAGCCCACCATCAGCGGCTTGCGACCGATCTTGTCCGAAAGCGCGCCGGCAATCGGCTGGCACAGCATGAAGACGAAGAGCGCAGCCGTGGTAATTTCGGTGGCGCTTTCCTTGCTGAAACCTGACGTGTTGACGAGGAACTTCTGCAGATAGGTCGTATAGGCATAAAAGGCGAGCGTGCCGCCTGATGTCAGCGCCATCACCATCAGCGCTTCCCTCGGATAGTGCTTGAACAGCGCCCATCCGCTGGATTTCGGCTTGTCGGCGGCTCCGCTCTTGGCGTTTTCGAAGGACTGCGTCTCGGCAAGGCCACGGCGGATATAGAACACCGCGATCGCCAGGATGCCGCCGATGAAGAAGGGAATGCGCCAGCCCCAGGAGCCAAGCTGTTCCGGTGTCAAGGCCCGCTGCAGCACCAGAAGCACCGCCAGCGCCAGAAGCTGACCGGAGATCAGCGTCACATACTGGAAGCTGGAGAAGAAACCGCGGCGGTTCTTTCCGGCCATTTCGCTGAGATAGGTCGCGCTCGCGCCATATTCGCCACCAACGCTGATACCCTGCAGAAGGCGGGCGAAAACCAGAATGGCCGGTGCGGCAATGCCGATCGTCTCATGGCCGGGCGTGATTGCGATCAGCAGCGAGCCGAGACACATCAGCGTGACGGACAGTGTCAGGCCGGCCTTGCGGCCCTTGCGGTCGGCATAGGTGCCCATGAACCAGGCCCCGATGGGCCGCATCAGAAATCCGACAGCGAAAACGGCGGCCGCACTCAGGAGTTCGGCGGTCTGGTTTCCGGAAGGGAAAAACACCGGCGCGAAATAAAGGGTGAAGGCCGAATAGACGTACCAGTCGTACCATTCGACGAGGTTGCCCGCCGATCCGCCGATAATGGATTTCAAACGGGTTTTCTGGTCCGGTGCCGTGGCAGGACCATTTGCCATAATATTCACGGGTAAACTCCAATTCATCTTCGTCTGGAGATGGAAGGGCGAACGGAAGGTGTGATAATTTGTCGCTCTCGGTGGGGGTATATACCCGTCATATTGCAGTGCGCAAGTTTATACCGCATCGCAATATTGCCGAGGAAACAGTCAGGGCTTCCAAGACCCTCGTGGCTCCCGACCTTTAACCACCGGTCTTCTCGTCGGATTTTGGGTAGACACCGCGAAAGTAAAAAGCGCCCCGACTGTGATCCGCCTTGTAAGCCGCCCGCGCTCAAACTAAAAAATATCAATGATTTACGATATATCGGACATCCAGATCGAAAAGCTCCTCATTGCCGCCGCCCGTGCCGGCGAGGCGCTGGCGCGGCTGGACGAGCGGATCGATCGGTCACCGATGAAACACGGCTTCATCGAAAGGCAGGATTTCACCGACGCCATTTCCTCCATGTGGGTGGATGGCGAACTCGTCCATATGGAAGATCTGGTGCTGCATGACGCGCATATGGATGTGCGCGCGCCGACCCATGAAATGACGGCGGCACACCGGATTCTCCGTTCAAGGCGGCTGATCTTTTCCAATGCCGCCGGCTGGGCCTTTACCGCACCGGGTCTTGCGAGGCTCCGTGGCAGGGCCGCGCTTGCCGAAGAGGCAACGCCCAGACAAGAGCTCGATCACTCCCTTGATGAAGAAGCCGACGTGGAGGGGGAAACATCGCTGGATGGCGCTTTTTCCGAGCTGGACGCGCTTCTGGCGCGCAGCGCCGCAACGCTCGATGCGATTACCACCGGCAACGCACTTCCGACGATGCCCCGGGAGGAAAGCCATGCGATCATAAACGAACCCGACTGGGACGAGGATGAAAGACTGAAAGAATGGTGGGAGGTGCATGCACGCACAGAGGAATTACCCGCAATTCTTCGCACCGCCATCCTGCTCGACGCCTGGAACGTGATCGAGGTGCTGCAACGCAGCCCCTGGCTCGGCCGGCTTCTGGCCTCCGCTTTTCTGCGCGACGGCGCCGTCACGCCCGATCACCTGCCGGCGCTGAGCGCCGGTCTTCGCGCGATCCCACGCGAGCGCCGGCACGCGAGACACCAGACGCAGCGCCTTATCGCCCTTCTCGACAGCTTCTACGAAGCGGCACAGGCCGGCATGAAGGAACATGACCGGCTGACCCACGCGCGCGAGCGCATGATGCGCAAGCTGGCCGGCCGGCGTTCCTCCTCGCGTTTGCCTGAACTCGTGGAGCTTGTCGTCTCCCGGCCGGTGGTCTCGGCGGCGATGATCGTCAAGGAACTCGGCACCACGCCGCAGGGCGCGATCGGGCTCGCCAACCAGCTGGAATTGCGGGAAGTGACGGGTCGTGGCCGGTTTCGCGCCTGGGGCATGCTGTAGCGAAAGCCGCCCTAACCCCGCGGAAACCCGGAAAAACGGCATTTTTTCGGCCTTTTCCCGGCAAGACGCGCCGCAAGAATGCAGCGATCACGAATCTTAACAAAATTTAACTATTGCGTAGGTGGATGAAGCCGCTATGTTCCTCGCTGCGTTGCAACACCGATTTCTTCTCCGGCAACGCGGTCGCATTCGGCCCGGCAACTTTTCTTTGCCGCCCGCATTTAAGTGTCCACCATCAGGGAGATGCAAATGACAATTTCAGTCTCACAACCCGATTCCGATCACGAAACCGATGCTCCTTTCGCCAAAAAAGTCCTCACCGCTCGCAATCTCGCCGGATATACGGTCGAACAGCTTGCCGTGACCTGCGGCCTGACCACCAGCGAAATACGCGCCCTGGAAGACGGCACAGACAGCGATCCGCTGCGCATCAGGCGCGTTGCCGCCGCACTGCATATTCCCGTCGAAACCGTTATCTGATCCCTCTAGCGATCACCAAAAATCTCAGCGCCGCCGGTGGACAATGTTCCCGGGAACATCCGGGCGGCGCACGTGGCCTGATGCCGCCAATCCCCTCCGGAACATTTTCCGCGCCCCTCTTAACATTTTCGTTATCCGGCACCACATGGGGTTCACGAGCGACCATGTTCGGCCGAGTTCGACATGTGCCCTGCCCGTGCGAGAGCAGCAACAACCTCCGGAATCCTGCCATGACACTAAGTCTCGACACCGAAGAACGCGTTTCTTCAGCACTGGATGAATTGTGGCCAGCGGAAAAGACGGAAATTCTCGACTGGCTCATCACCGGCACCAAGGACGAACGCTTTATCGACGAGATATTCGTCGAACTCTGCAGCAGGCTGCGGGCGAGCGGAATTTCCGTGGCGCGGGGCGTGCTCGCTTTCCGCATTCGCCATCCGCAATGGCTTGGCGCGCGCATCCTGTGGAAAGCCGGCCTGTCCTCCGCCGAGATCGCCACCTATGGCTATGGGTCTGAAAATACGCCCGAATATCTCAACAGCCCCATCAACGACATTCATCAGGGCGCCACCGAAGTTCGCCACCGGCTGAACGGAGAGGAGATCGATGAACCCGGCTATACGATCTACGAAGATCTGCGGGCCGAGGGGCTGACGGATTATTGCGCCTGGCCGATCGAACACACCTTCGGCAAGCGCCATGTCGCCACATTCTCCAGTGACCGGCCCGGCGGTTTTTCCGACAGTGAAATCCTCGCCTTGAAAAACCTGCTTCCGGCGCTCGCGCTGGTCAGCGAAATACGCCTGAAAAACCGCATGACGCGCACCCTGCTGGAGACCTATGTGGGGCCGCATGCGGGTGAAAAGATCCTCAATGGCGCAACGACGCGCGGCAGCGGCATGACGGTGGGCGCGGCGATCCTGATCTGCGACCTGCGCAATTTCACCCATATTTCCGACCTCTGGCCGCGCGACGATGTCATCGAGCTTCTGAACGGTTATTTCGACGCCATGTGCGATCCCATCGAGGAATTCGGCGGCGAAATCCTGAAATTCATGGGCGACGGGCTGCTGGCGATTTTCCCGCTCAGCGATCCAAAGGCCTGCGAAAACCTGCTGAAAGCCATCGCCAGCGCCCAGAAAAGCCTCGTTGCGCTCAATGAAATCAATCGCCGGAAGGGCCACGATTCCCTGGGTTACGGCATCGGCGTGCATGTCGGTGATGTCATGTACGGCAATATCGGTTCGAAAACCCGCCTCGATTTCACCGTCATCGGCCCCGCCGTCAATATTGCCTCGCGGCTGGAAACACTGACCAAGGAGACTGGGCGCAACGTGCTTTTCTCCGAAGAATTCGTCCGCATGGCAGGACATCAGGAAAAGCTCGAAAATCTCGGCCCATGGCTGCTGCGCGGACTGGAAACCCCGGTCGAGGTTTACGCGCTTCCGCCAGAGACGAACATGATCTCCGACTGAACGGGTCGCCTTCACCCACCTTGCTCCCCCGCACGGCTCCTTCTGACGGCGGCGACGCTTTGTTGCGGGCACCTTTTCGGCGATGCCGTTTCCGCTGTTCCGTCCCCTCTCAAAACGCTTGACACATCTGCGATGTCGATCTAGCAAAATAGAACATATATTCCATATCGAAACATTGCTTGCATTCATATTCTGTCTCTCCGGGAGTGAGGGACGGGTGTGAGAAACCGGAGGAAAGATGGTTACGAAATTGGCACTGCTCGGCGCTGGACGGATCGGCAAGGTCCACGCCAAGGCGATCACCACCGACAGCCGTGCGCAGCTGGTGGCCGTTGTGGACGCCATGGCCGGTGCTGCGGAAGCAATCGCCCGCGAAGCGCAGTGCAAGGTCAGCACGATCGATGAGGTTCTGGCCGACAAGACGATCGATGCCGTCATCATCTGCACGCCGACCAACACCCATGCCGACCTGATCGAGCGTTTCGCCCGGGCCGGCAAGGCGATCTTCTGCGAAAAGCCCGTCGATCTCGATGTTGCCCGCGCGGAAGCCTGCGCGAAGGTGGTTGAGGAAACCGGTGCAAAGGTGATGCTCGGTTTCAACCGCCGTTTCGACCCGCATTTCCAGGCTGTTCACAAGGCCATCGAAGATGGCCGCATCGGCAAGGTGGAAATGGTGACCATCACCAGCCGCGACCCCGGCCCGCCGCCGGCCGAATATATCAAGGTCTCCGGCGGTATCTTCCGCGACATGACCATTCATGATTTCGATATGGCCCGCTTCCTGCTCGGCGAGGAAGTGGAAAGCGTGTTCGCAACCGGTTCGGTTCTCGTCAATCCGGAGATCGGAGCGCTGGGTGATTTCGACAGCGCCAGCATCATCCTGACGACGAAAAGCGGCAGGCAGGCGGTCATTTCGAACTCTCGCCGCGCGACCTATGGTTACGACCAGCGCATCGAAGTGCACGGCTCGCTCGGTTCGGCAGCGGCCGAAAACCAGCGCCCGGTTTCCATCGAAATCGCCAATGCGGAAGGCTACACCCGCCCGCCGCTGCATGATTTCTTCATGACGCGTTATACGGCCGCCTATGCCGCGGAAATCACCGCTTTCATCGACAGCATCGAAAACAATGTCGCGCCCTCGCCTTCCATCAAGGACGGGCTGGTCGCGCTGAAGCTGGCCGACGCCGCGCTGAAATCCACCGCTTCGAAGGCGGCCGTGAAGATCGGCTGAAGCCACAACCGAGACGCTGTGCGTCTTGCTGAACCCTTTGTCCGCCGCGCAATTGTTGACGGCGGACAGCCGTGCCTGCCCCAAGGCCCTCGGCAGCAGGCCCACATCATCCAAGCTCCACGTCAACCTGCAGCGCGTCGCACCTCTCAGATCTCACAATAGGCTGGCGCACCCACCGCCCTCATTCCTGTGCTCGTCACAGGAACCAGCCGACGCGCGTCTGCGCGGCGGGAGGACCGCTTTCAGTCCAAGGACTTGGACTGGCTGGATCCCTGTGACAAGCACAGGGATGAGGGGGAGAACATCGCAAAATTACATTCCAACAATTGACCTTTGAGAAGGCAGCTTCCGGACTTGCATGGCAGCTATTCGGAAAATAAGGTTGTCTGACAAGGTACGGCCATAACATATGGCTGTTACCCACCTCATTCACCCCGAATACTCTTTTGCCGGCGGCAGTCGGATAGCGGTTTTTTCATGCCATCACCCAGGACCGGCTTTGTTTATGCGCTTGTCGCTTTCACGATCTTTGCGGCGCAGGATGGCATTTCGAAGCATCTGGGCAGCGTCTATCCGCCGGTCTTCGTGGCAATGCTGCGATACTGGGCCTTTGCCGTTTTTGTTCTGCTGATGGCTGCAAAATCCTCCGGCGGCATCAGGGGCGCCGTCATGGCCAACCGTCCCTGGCTACAAATCGGCCGCGGTGTGCTTCTTGCCGTGCAGATCGTTTTTTCCATCTTCTCCTTCGCCGTCGTCGGGCTGGCGCACAGCCATTCCATCCTCGCCTCCGCGCCGCTGATCGTTGCAGCATTGTCCACGCCGTTGCTGGGAGAACATGTGGGCTGGCGGCGCTGGTGCGCCATTTTTGTCGGCTTCATCGGCGTTCTCGTCATCCTCAAGCCGGATGGCGAAGGCTTCGACAACAAGCTGATCATCACCTTCGTGGCCGCCTTCATGCTGGCGCTCTACAGTGTCCTGACCCGCCTCGGCAGCAAGAGCGATTCAGCGATGACCAGCTTCTTCTATACCGGCGTCGCCGGTGCGGCGGCGCTGACGCTGGTCGGCCCGTTTTATTGGGTCAACCTTGCTCCGCAGGATTGGGGATGGATGCTGGCGCTCTGCATTACCGGCATGAGCGGCCATTATTGCCTTATAAAGGCGTTCGAACTGGCGGATGCCGCCTCTGTGCAGCCCTTTTCCTATTACCAGCTGGTGCTCGTCTCCATCATCGGCGTCACCATCTATGGTGAAGTGGTGACGTCCAATATGGTGATCGGTGCGGCGATCGTCATTGCCGCCGGCCTTTTCACCATCTGGCGGGAACATGTGGTTGCCAGGAGGAACCGCCGCCAAGCCTGAGCCTCACGCCCGGCGAGATCAATCAGACGAGAGCCGCCTCACAACGCAGAAGCATCCCAAACAGATCACGCGGCTCATCCGGATCGGCCAGCAGATCAAGCTCCGTATAAAGGCCCGTGGATGGCAGTTTTGAACGCACGTAACGCAAAGCCGAAAAATCTTCGGTCGCGAAACCAACGCTGTCGAACAGCGTGATCTGCCTGTCGCTTGCCCGTCCCTCCCTTGCGCCGGCAATGACCTGCCAGAGCTCGGTAACGGGATAATCCGCCGGCAATTGCTGGATTTCACCTTCAATGCGCGTCTGCGGTGGATATTCCACGAAAATATCCGATCGCAAGAGGATGTCCCGATGCAATTCCGTCTTGCCGGGGCAATCGCCGCCGACGGCGTTGATGTGAATGCCGGGCCCGACCATGTTGTCGGTCAGGATCGTCGCATATTGCTTGTCAGCGGTAACTGTCGTGATGATGTCAGCCCCTTCGACCGCTTCCTGCGCGCTCTCGCAGATCTTGATGGCAAAACCCTGCCCGGCGAGATTACGGGCGCATTTTTCACTGGCGGACCGGTCGATATCGAAAAGGCGCAACGTGTCGATGCCGAGAATCGCCTTGAAGGCGCGCGCCTGGAATTCGCTCTGCGCGCCATTGCCGATGATGGCCATGGAGCGGGAATTTTTGCGGGCGAGATATTTCGCCGCGACGGCTGATGTTGCGGCGGTGCGCAGCGCCGTCAGGATCGTCATCTCGGTCAGGAGCAGCGGATAACCATTGCCGACATCGGAAAGCACGCCGAAAGCCGTCACGGTCTGGCGGCCTTCCTTCATGTTCTTCGGATGGCCGTTGACATATTTGAAGCCGTAAAGCGTGCCATCGCTGGTCGGCATCAGTTCGATGACACCTTCCTTCGAATGCGAGGCGATGCGCGGCGTCTTGTCGAAGCTTTCCCAGCGGCGGAAATCCTCTTCCACCACATCGGCAAGCTCGCGCAGGAACGTATCGATGCCCACGCGCAGCACGAGCTTCATCATATGATCGACGCTGACGAAGGGCACGATATTGAGGTTCGGTATCACGGTCATCACATCACCCCTTTCAGCCGGCCCGTGTCGGGCGGTCCATGACCCGCTTGCCCAGCAGGCTGGCGGCAAGATCGACCATCAGGGTCGCGGTTCTGCCGCGCTCGTCGAGAAACGGGTTGAGCTCCACGAGATCAAGACTGCAGACCAGCCCGCTATCATGCAGCATTTCCATGACGAGATGCGCCTCGCGGAACGTCGCGCCACCCGGAACCGTGGTGCCGACGGCCGGCGCGATGGACGGCTCAAGAAAATCGACATCGAGACTGACATGCAAAAGCCCGTTTGCCGCCTGAACCCGCGCCAAAAATTGACGCAGGAGAACGGCAACGCCGTGTTCGTCTATAGAGCGCATGTCGTGAACGGTGATGCCGCTCTCTTCCAGTGCGGCCCTTTCGGCCGGATCAACGCTGCGGATGCCGATCATGCCGATATTGTCTTCAGGAACCGCATGGGAAAGCGGCGGGAAGTAACCCTCAAACCCGTCTCGCCCGCTGAAATAGGCAACCGGCGTGCCGTGCAGATTGCCGCTGCGCGTCGTCTCCAGCGTATGGTAATCGGTATGGGCATCAAGCCAGAGCACAAAAAACGGCCGGCCGGTCTCGGCCACCCGGCGCGCCATGCCGGCGACCGTCCCCGCAGAAATCGCATGATCGCCGCCGAGGAAGATCGGCACGGCGCCGGCGCTTTCACGATAGGCAGCCTCCGTCAGCGCCTCCGTCCAGGCCACGGTTTCAGCCAGATGATGCACCGCCGGGTTGGGATGGTGGAATTCTCGCAACGGCGCGGGCGTCACATTGCCGGTATCGACGACGCGGTGCCCCAGTTCTTCGAGAGCGTGAGCCAGTCCCGCGACGCGATAGGCGCTGGGGCCCATCTCGCATCCCAATTGCCCGGCCCCGATCTGCAGCGGCGCACCGATCAACCTGATATCCATTCCCGTCCTCGCTTTCCTGCCAACAAGCTCAGTTCAACACAGTGACCCGGCGAAATGAACATCAAATATTGGCAATATTATCGAAATAAGCTATCGATCTGCTAAAATTAATTTATCAAACTGGTCATAATGGATAATCTCGACGAACGGCTCATCACCCTTTTGCGGCACAATGGCAGGCGCAGCATTTCTGATCTCGCAATCGAGACGGAAACCTCGCGCGCGACGGTGCGCTCGCGCATCGAAAGAATGGAGAACGACGGCACCATCATCGGTTACACCGTCATTCTACGCGCCGACGCGGTGGAGGCGGCGATCCGCGGCATCATGATGATCGAGATTGAAGGCCATGTGACTGATCGTGTCATCCGCACCCTTGGCGGTTTTCCGGAAATATCCGAAATCCACAGCACCAACGGCCGCTGGGACCTGATCGTGGAACTCAACGCCGCCACACTCAGCGATTTCGACGCGGTGCTCCGCCGCATCCGCCTGGTGCCCGGCATCACCGGCAGCGAGACCAGCCTCCTGCTCTCCACCCCGCGCTCCACCCGCGCACGGCTCTGACCCCTGAGACGAAGCGCAAAACAGGGATAAAACGCATTTTTCGATTTTTTCGACTTGCGCCCCGCAATAAATCATCTATATGACGACCCACCAAAGCGAACGCGGCAACGTGCTTCAGGCTTTTGGGGAATAGTTCAATGGTAGAACGACGGACTCTGACTCCGTTAATCTTGGTTCGAATCCAGGTTCCCCAGCCAAATTTCTCCAAATAAAATCAGCTTCTTGAGTTTGGAATGGTACGCGTTATCGCGATGCCCCGTTCAAACGCGATAAACGGCCGCTCCACCAGACATGCCCGCGCCAGCCGCTGTTAAAAGCAGGGTTTCGCCTTCCGTGAAAGGCCTTTCGGCATTGGCGACGGACAGCGAAAGCGGAATGGTTGCGGCGGAGGAATTGCCGAAGCTTTCTATCGTGCGAACCGTCTTTTGCCTGTTGATACCGAGATTGCCGCAGACGGCGTCAAACATGCGGGCATTGGCCTGATGGGGTACGAAACGGTCGATGTCGGCTGCCGTCATTCCGGCCTCGTGCAGCACCCTTTTCGAGGTCTCTGTCATCAGCATCACGGCGCGGGAGAAGACCTCGCGGCCATCGCGCATTGTCATTAGCACCTCTTCGGCGGATGTATCGGCAGAGAAGGGCTGGCTACTGCCTCCCGCCGCTATCTGGATCAGATCATAACCGCCGCCATCCGCAATAAGATCGGCCGACAAAAGCCCGCGTTGCGCCTCGCGGCAGGGCTTGAGTACAACGGCGCCGGCGGCATCAGCGAACAGGACCGCACTTGCCCTTTCCGCCGGATTGATACGGCGGCTCAATATATTGGCGGCAACGACGAGCACGGCGCGGCCGTGGGTGCGGACAAAGCCATCCGCGAGGGTGAGCGCATAAAGAAAGCCGGAACAGGCGCCGGCGAGATCGATCGCGCCGGATCGGACGAGGCCCAGCCGGTGTGCGAGCAGCGGCGCCGAGGGTGGCAGAAGATGATCCGGTGTAGAAGTTGCAAGCAGCGTCAGCGCGATCTCGGCGGAGCCAATTTCCGCATCTTCCAGCGCCATGCGGCCGGCTCTTGCGGCAAGGCCGCTCAACGTGTCACCCTCTTGCGCCCAATAACGCGTGCGGATGCCGGTGCGCCGCTCGATCCAGCCGGCCTCCAGCCCGAGGCTGGCCTCTATCTCGGCATTATCGACACATCTTGACGGAACGGCATGACCAAAACCGGCCATGCGGGAAGAACGGGTCTGCATTGTCAGGGCTTTCGGAGACGGTTCTGGAACAGGCTGAACATGGCCGTACGCTGTTTTCACGCGATGCCGGCCGCACGCGATTTTAACGATGCGGTTTCGGTGACGATCCCGGCCACCTCGTCGATGGCGTCAAAGGCGCTGGTCAGATCTTCCCCCGTCGAACAATAGGGCGGCATCAGATAAAGCACATTGCCGAGCGGGCGGATGACGAACCCGCGCTCGCGGAACAATTGCCGCATGCGCGGGCCCGCCTCGGCGAGATAACCACCGGCAGGCACCACGAGGTCGAGCGCCGCGATGGTCCCCATTTGCCGGATGCCGGTGAAACGCCGGTCATCCGCAAATCGCCGGAGATTGTCGCGCAGCATCTGTTGCAATTGCCCGATGCGCTGAAGCACGGGCTCATCCCGCCAGACCTGAAGATTGGCGACAGCGGCAGCACAGGCAATCGGATTGGCCGTATAGGAACTGGAATGGAAAAAGGTCTTGCGGCGATCCGTCGAAAAATGCGCATCGAAGATTTCCGCGCTGCACAGCGTTGCCGCGAGCGGCAGCGAGCCGCCCGTAAGCCCTTTGGATGTGCACAGAATATCCGGCGAAATACCTGCCTGTTCGCAGGCGAACAGGGTTCCCGTTCTGCCCCAGCCCGTCATCACTTCGTCTGCGATGACGAGACAGCCATGGCGCTCGGCGATCTGTTTCAGCCCGGCCAGTATATCCGCACCGTACATCTTCATTCCGCCGGCCCCAAGCACCAGCGGTTCGATCAGCAGGGCGGCGATACGGCCCGAACGGCAGAAACTCTCGAACATGTCCAATGTCTGCTGTTCACCGCCCGCTTGCGGAAAAGCCAGCCGGTCGACACCGAAGAGCAACGGCTCGTAAGCGGCATTGAACACGCCGCGCTCACCTGTCGACATGGTGCCGATGGTATCGCCGTGATAACCATGCTCCATCACCACGATACGGTCGCGCTTTTCCCCGCGATTGTGGAAATAGCCGAGCGCCATTTTCAGCGCCACCTCAACCGCAGTCGAGCCGCTATCGGAATAAAACACGTGGCTTAGCCCGCTGGGTGCAAGTTCGATCAGCCCGCGCGCCAGCGTTTCGGCGGGTTCATGGGAGAACTCGGCGAAAATGACCTGGTCGAAGGCTTCTGTCGCGGCGCGGATGGCCGCCATGATCGCGGGATGCCGGTGCCCGTGGGTGATGACCCACCAGGAGGAAATACCGTCGAACAGGCGATTGCCGTCCTCATCGACGAGAAATGCGCCTTCCGCTGATACGACGCGTTTCATCGGCGGTTCCAGCCCATGCTGGGTGAAAGGATGCCAGACAGGGGAACGGCTCATGCCGGCGCCTCCAGAAAATCAGCGAGATTGAAGTGTCGGACAAATGCCTGATGCAGCGCCTCTGATGTCATCTCCGGCAGGCGCGGCAGACGACCAAGCGGGCGGACGGCGCCGATATTGGCGATAGCACGCTGGTTTTCCCGGTTCTCGTCGCCGATGAAGACCACGCCCTGCACCGGAATGGCGCGGCGTCGCAACGCCTCGAGCGAGAGCAGCGTGTGGTTGATGGTGCCGAGCGAGGTCCTTGCGCACAGCACAAGCGGAATTTGCCAGCGGGCGAAAATATCGGCGAATAGCAATGTGTCTGTCAGCGGCACCAGAAGCCCGCCCGCCCCCTCGATGACAAGAGGTCCATCCGTTTGCGGCGGCAGCAGCCGCGAGGGATCGATCGTAGCATTCTCGAGGCGGGCCGACAGATGTGGCGAGGCCGGCATTTTCAGGCGATAGCCCTCGGGCAGGATACGCGCCTGCGGCACGCCACCCAGTCGTTCCACCGTCTCGCTGTCTGTTTCTTCCTCCAGCCCGGATTGCACGGGCTTCCAGTAATATGCCTGCAGGGCGTGGGTCAGCGCCGCGGAAAAAACCGTCTTGCCGATGCCCGTATCGGTGCCTGAAATGACGAAACGAAGGCTCATCTCCGCTCCTCCGCCTGCGAAACGGCAAGCAGCCCAATCATATCGGCGATCTGGCTTTCATCCACGTTGAGCGTGATGGCGATGCGCAGGCGCGCCGTGCCTTCCGGCACCGTCGGCGGGCGGATCGCCCGCACATCGAAACCGCCTTCCCGCAGATGCGCGGCGATACGAAGCGAGCGGGCATTGTCACCGATCATCACCGGTAATATCTGCGAGCCGCTGGGCGCAACACCGAGCCGGGAGCGAAGCTCTTCGCCGGCAAAGTTTACCAGCTCCGCCAGCCGCAAACGCCGCCACGGCTCATCGACGATGATACGCAGGGCTTCCCGCACCGCCGCCGCCATCAGCGGCGAAGGCGCGGTCGAATAGATGAAACCGCGGGCGCGGTTGACGAGATAATCGGCAAGAACCGCCGGCAGGCTCAAAAGCGCGCCGGAAAGGCCGAGCGCCTTGCCGCAGGTGTGCAACGCCACCACATTGCCGTGGCCTTCCAGCTCCGCGGCAAGGCCGCGCCCGCCGGGGCCGAACACGCCGGTCGCATGCGCCTCATCGACGACAAGGAAGCCCTCATGTTTCCCGGCAAGATCAGCCAGGGCCGCAAGCGGGGCACGGTCCCCATCCATGGAATAAAGGCTTTCGACAGCGATCCACGGGCGGCCCCGGCCACCCTCCTGCCGCCAGCGGATTATTTCCCGTTCGAATGCCTCGACCTGATTATGCGGCACGGCGATCACGTTCGCCTTGCCGGCGGCAATACCATCATGGACGCTGGCATGGATCAGGGCGTCGTGAAGGACGAGGTCTTCCCGCAGCGGCAATGTGGAGAACAGCGCGACATTGGCGGCAAAACCGCTGCCGAAATAGATCGCTTTTTCGGCCCCGAAAAACGCCGCCGCTTCCGCCTCCAGCGCCTCATGTTCGCGGTGGTTGCCGCGCAGCAGCCGCGAGCCGCCGGCCCCTGCCGGCACGCCCCTTCCGATGGCATCGGCAAATGCCGCCTTCAGCCGCGGTGAATCGGCAAGGCCAAGATAGTCGTTGGAGGTGAAATCGATCCCCTCCTGGGGAGCGAGCACGCGCAGCCGCGACTTGCGCTGCAGACCGGCGAGCTTTGCCTCATAGGGGGAGAGCGCCGTGAGATTCACCGGCACCCTCCCGTCTCCCCAGACTGCAATTCCGTGCGCTGCAGTTCCATCGGCTTCAGGCCCAGACGGCGGAAAAGCGCCGTATCGTGGTCCTCACCCGGATTATCCGCCGTCAGCAGTGTCTCACCGATGAAGATGGAATTGGCACCGGCCAGGAAACAGAGCGCCTGTGTCTCATCGCTCATCTCCGTACGCCCGGCCGAAAGCCGCACATGCGAACGCGGCATCAGGATACGCGCCAGCGCGATGGTGCGGATGAAATCGATGGGATCAACGGGATCGGCATTGGCGAGCTTCGAGCCGGGGATCGGGATCAGCATGTTTATCGGCACGCTTTCCGGCGGAACCGGCAGGTTGGCGAGCGTCACCAGCATCGAAATCCGGTCTTCCACCGTTTCCCCCATGCCGAGAATACCGCCGGCGCAGACCTTGATGCCGGCATCGCGGACATTGGCAAGCGTTTCCAGCCGGTCCTCGAAGGTACGGGTGGTAATGATCTGCGAATAAAACCGCTCGGACGTGTCGACGTTGTGATTGTAGTAGTCGAGACCGGCATCGGCCAGCCGTTCGGATTGTTCCGGGGTCAGCATGCCGAGCGTCATGCAGGTTTCCATGCCGAGCGCCTTCACGCCTTCGACCATGGCCACCACCGCCTCCATGTCGCGCTCCTTGGGATTACGCCAGGCAGCCCCCATGCAATAGCGCGTCGCCCCGCCTTCCTTCGCCTTGCGCGCCTCAGTCAGCACCCGCTCCACTTCCATCAGCTTGGAGGCCTTGAGGCCGGTGGGGTTGCGGGCGGACTGGCTGCAATAACCACAATCCTCCGGGCAGCCGCCGGTCTTGATCGATAAAAGCCGGCTCATCTGGATGGCATTGGGATCGAAATGACAGCGATGCACCTGCTGGGCGCGGAACAGGAGATCGTTAAACGGCAAATTATAGATAATTTTTGCTTCTTCGAGTGACAAGCTGCTGCCAATACCTGGAATTGGAGCTGGGTTTCTGTCGATTTGCGTGACGACCTGGTCCATCTGTCGATCTTTCCCTCAAAATAAATAGATAGAAGTTCTTTTTATCTATTTTTTTCGGGCTGCTTTTTGCAAGCACTTTTTTCGAGAAAAATTTCCGAGAGGAGAGATGGGCGGCACATGCGGGATCAGAATCGCCGGGTTTCAATGCTGAAATTCATTGAATACGCACGCACTCACGGAAAAGATCGGATCGGCCAATGGCGTGAAAACTCCGCACTTGCTAAGGGTGAGACATGATCGCACTTCGTCCCTCCGAGAGCCGCGACGCTGCCCGCATCCTCGACATATGGAGCAAAGCAGTCGACGCCACCCACCAGTTCCTCCTGCCGGCGGATCGCGCCGCGATCGGGAAGGAAGTCGAATCTTTCCTGCCACAGGCGCCGCTGACGCTGGCCGTCGATGCTTCTGACCATGTCCTCGGTTTCATGTTTCTGCATGAAGGGCATATGGAGGCGCTTTTCATCGATCCGGACCATCATGGCCAAGGCATCGGCAAGGCACTGGTGCAGAGGGCGCTTGCGCTTCATCCCGCGCTGACCACTGACGTCAACGAACAGAACGGCGAGGCCATGGGTTTTTATCGTCGGCTGGGATTCGAACCGACCGGACGCTCCGATCTGGACGGACAGGGGCGACCCTATCCACTCGTTCATCTTCGATTTCGCGCAACGGAAAAATAGGCCGCCGAGATCGTCGGGGAGGATCAAGCCACGAACACCATAGTCCGCTTCGCAACCGACGATTTTTTGCCCGAACACCGCTTCGACCAATGGCGCGAAGTGCGCGGCAAAAGCCTGTTTGGCGTGACGATCGAGCTTGCACGGGATCTTCGCCACAGTTTCAAGGGTTCGTTTCAGGCGCGCGCCGTCGCCGGCGCCGTGGCAACAGAAATGCGCGCTTCCTCTTACCGGGTAAACCGCACGGAAGCCGATATTGCCCGCATTGCCGGCAACAGCCTCTGCATCGGCCTGCAGGTCAAGGGTTCGGGGTTTCTGCATGCCGGCAGGGATCAGGTTCACGCCGTCGGCGGCGGCGATATCACCATCAACTATTCCGACTTGCCCTATGATGCGATACCGGGAAACGAGGCCGATTTTCACTATAAGATGCTGAAAATCCCCGTGGACTACGAGGTCATGCTCGGTCAGGCCACCGATGACCTGTTTGCGACGCGTTATTCGGAAAACAATAGTTTCTCCCTGCCCTTCCGGGCCCTTTTCAACGCGCTGAATGCTGACCACGGCAGGCTCATCGATCCCGCCCGCGATGTCACGCATATCGCCCGGCTTGCCATGACGGCGCGCGGGCGGCTTTCACCCGCCATGCCGGAGGTGCGCGCCGCGCTCAGGACCGGGCTCTGTTATGCGGCCCAGGACATCATGATGCGCAAAAAATCCCGGCAGAACCTCACCCCTGCCGCGGTCGCGAAGGAACTGGGCATTTCGCTGCGGCAATTGCATGTGGTTTTCGAGGGTGCGGAACTGTCGTTTTCCCGCACGCTCTCCTCCATGCGGATCGAGGAAGTGAAGCGGTTGCTGCTGGCATTCCCCGCTCTGCCGGTCACGCAGATCGCCTATGGCTGCGGCTTCGACAGCCTTGCAACATTTTACCGCGTGTTCGCCGGCACCTATGGCATGACGCCCGGTGACGCCCGCGCTGCGGATATGCCGCCGGCTTAAAATTTCACCTCTGCGCGCAATGAGAAGACGCGCCATTTCAGCTCCTGTAAGGCCGCTAGACCATCCCATTCCGGAGCGCGGCCCATGACCAATTTTTTCGACTTTGCGATTTCCCGACTGCCGGCCGACACCGCCGATGGCCGCGGTCCGGCACCCTGCGAAATAGAGACGATGCTGCAGAAAGAGCCCTTCGCGGCCGCGCTGCGGCTTCTACCGGGTAGCTTTATCGCCCTCTACGAAGGCTCGCCCGAGATGACCGCGCTCTTCGCAACACGCCAGAACCGGCTTCTTTGCCATGCGCTTCTGGCGCTCTATTTTCAGAAATGCGGGGACTGTGAAACGGCAACGGGAGAAGCAGCCCTGACGCGGGAAGATTTCGGCCATCTGGCGCTCCGGCACGGGCTCGCCAGCCACAGCGTTGCCTATGCCTTCTTCAAAGAGGCGCTGAAACGCGGAATGACACGCCCAGTCGACCAATCCGGCAACGGGCCGGGCACTGGGGTGGTGCCTTCAGCCCCTGCCCTGGCGATGCTCGCGCAATGGTACGACGTGCATTTTCAGGCGCTGGACCTGCTCGATGAGGGCTTCAGGGCATCGCGCTTCATCAGGCGATCGGAGGCCCTGCTTCCCCATATCCACCCCCGTGTATCACAGGCGTTTCTGTCACATCCGGAGGTGCGCTGCCCCGGCCCGCTTTCCATCATTTTCAACTGGTTCGATGCGGGCGGCCTGCTGATGGACCGCCTTATCGCCGGGATCGACTGGGAAAGACCGCCCGAACAGGGCAGACGTGTGACCGATGTGGAAACCGTGACACAGCTGGCGACCTCCCTCTCCGTGTCACGCATCCATGTCGGCCGCAAGCTTGCAGCGGCCGAACTGATCGGCGGCATAGGCTGGAGCGGACGGCGCGGCCGTTCCGCGCTCTGGATCTCGCAGGGCTTTTACGAGGAATATGCCCGCACACAGGCCCGCAAGCTTCTCATTCTCGATGATGCCTTCATCGACTTCGTGTGAGCTGCGGACAAACTGCACGCCCTGCCATTCGACTGGAAGGTTTGGCTCCGCATCAAGCGCGACATAGAGGCTTTCGTCGATGGTTATGAGGGATATCCATTGACAAATCACAGGACTACAGCTTTTCTATCCAACATGCGTGAGATGTTGCGAGCATCGAAATTGCTGGCCCTGTTGTTTAGACTGGTGATGATCCTGTCACTGGCGGGCTATAGCGTTTCCACTGTCAATGCCGCAATGCACCCTGCCGAAACCGGGGGAATGCAGCACGATCAATCCGCCATGATGGATCACGGCGCGATGATGGACCATGGCGGTTCGGCCATGATGTCAGACAGTCATGATCACAGCGATATGGCCGCCGAGCATGACAGCGGCGTCAAAAAAACCGCAAAGCCCCAATGCTGCGGCGATTTCTGTCTCGGCATGGCGGTCCTGATCAGCCACGACACCACTGGCAGACCCGTCGTCAACAGCATCCGTTCCTTCCTTGACGACAGCAAGGCGCTGGGCCAGACCCCGCTGCTTCACCGCCCCCCGAATATCTGAACAGGCAAAGCCCGCCTTTGGGCAATGACCGTGCGTGAGCGGCTTTAGCGCCGTCGCGCCGTTGCATCTCCTGTTCGGAAAATATCCATGAACCCGATTTATATTGTGGTTGCAGCGCCCCTGCTTCTGGGCGGCTGCACAGCCACATCCCTGATGAACGACGCCGCCTCCTATGACGATGCGGCAAACCCGACGCTTGGCGCGGGGCCCATCCGCTATCAAACCCCGGTTGCGGGTTACACGCACCGCGCGCCGGTGGACCCGAAGCCCTGGCGTAACCAGAACGATGCGCAGGCTCCGAAAGGAGACGCATCATGACATCACGCACATTCAAGCTCGGGGCTAAACTCGCGGCCACCCTTTGCCTGCCGTTTCTTCTCGGCGGCTGCGTCACAGCCGCCCAATATGCGTCGCGCGACGCCGGTTTCACCAATGTTTCGGCCCGAACATCCGAGGTGACGGGAAAGCAGGCGGTCTGGGTGCAGAACCGGGCCGAGGCGCAGGCGACGCAGGCCCGCGTCAACTCGCTGATGGCTGCCAGCAAGACCCTTGATGTCGAGACGGCGGTGCAGGTTGCGCTCCTGAACAACAAGGGCCTTCAGGCGGCCTATGCCGATCTGGGCGAATCCGCCGCCACCGCATGGCAATCCACCATGCTGGTCAATCCGCGGGTCGGCATTGGGCTGACGGGGATCGGCACCCCGGGGCTCAGGGCCTACAAGGCGATCGAAGGTGTCGTCGTCACCAATATTCTGGCGCTCGCTACCCTCAAGAAAAATGTCGAGATCGCCGATACCGGTTTCCGCAAGGCGCAGCTCGCGGCCGCGCTGAAGACGCTGCAACTGGCGTCGGATACCCGCCGCGCCTGGATCACCGCAGTGGCAGCATGGGAAAATGTCGGCCAGCTGGCGCAGGCACAGACCGCGGCGGATGCCGCCTCGGAACTTGCCGTCAAGCTTGGAGAAGCCGGTTCGCTGAACAAGGAAGGTCAGGCTCGCGAGCAGGTCTTTTATGCCGAACTGACCGGTCAGATCGCCAAGGCGCGGCTTGAGGCCCGTCTTGCCAAGGAGGAATTGACACGGCTGATGGGACTGTGGGGAGCGGATATCGAATATACCATTCCCAACCGCCTGCCCCCGCTTCCGAAGGCGCTTACCAAACGGGACATGATCGAGGCCGAGGCGCTGCAGCGCCGTGTGGACCTGCAGATGGCCAGGCTCGATCTGGAGGCCACCGCACGATCGTTCAAGCTCACCGAGGCCACCCGATACGTGACTGATCTCGAAATCCGCTCGGGTTTCGAGACCGAACGCGAGCTGGAAGACGGCGAAAAACACAAACAGACGACCGGCAATGCCGAGCTGGAATTCGTCATTCCGATCTTCGATTCCGGTCAGGCGCGCATGCGGGAATCCGAACTTGCCTATATGCGCGCGGCAAACCTGCTGGCGGAAAAGGCGGTCAATGTCCGCTCGGAAGCCCGCTCGGCCTATCAGGCCTATCGCTCGAATTACGACATCGCCCGGCACTATCGCAACAGCGTGGTGCCGCTGCGCACCAAGATCGAGGAGCAGTCGCTGCTGACCTATAACGGCATGATCACCAACACCTTCGAACTGCTCGCCGACAGCCGGGAAAAGGTCAATTCAAGCCTGCTGGCCATCAATGCCAAACGCGACTTCTGGCTCGCGGAGGCCGGCCTCGCTCCCGCCATCTACGGCGGAGGTACAGGTGCTGCGGCAGGTGCGGAGACCGAGGTTGCCGCCGCTGGCGGCGGTGGCGGACATTGAGAAAGGAAATCACCATGTTCAATAGAAGAAACTTTCTGGGTGTCGGCGCCGCTATGGTCTCCACGGCGGCCTGGGCGAAAACATCGAATAGCAGCCTGCCGGAAGCAGCCGTGATGGAAACGGCCGCGACCCAGGCTCCGGTCAAGCCCACCACCGGCCCCGATTACAACCCGGTCGTTACCCTCAACGGCTGGACCCTGCCCTTCCGGATGAACAATGGCGTCAAGGAATTCCACCTTGTCGCCGAGCCGGTGGAGCGCGAGATGGCGGAGGGCATGACCGCCCGGCTGTGGGGTTATAACGGCCAGTCGCCCGGCCCGACCATCGAGGCAGTCGAAGGCGATCGGGTGCGTATTTTCGTCACCAACAAGCTGCCGGAACATACAACGATCCACTGGCACGGCATGATCCTGCCGTCAGGCATGGATGGTGTGGGCGGCCTGTCGCAGCCGCATATCCCCGTTGGCAAGACCTTCGTCTACGAGTTCGATCTCGTGAAGTCGGGCACCTTCATGTACCACCCGCATTCGGACGAGATGGTGCAGATGGCGATGGGCATGATGGGCTTTTTCGTGATCCACCCGAAGGACCCGACATTCATGCCCGTGGATCGCGACTTCGTGTTCCTCATCAATGCCTTCGACATCGATCCCGGCTCCTATGTGCCGAAGATCATGACCATGACCGACTTCAATCTGTGGTCATGGAACAGCCGGGTGTTTCCCGGCATCGATCCACTGGTGGTTTCCAAGGACGACCGGGTGCGCGTGCGCGTCGGCAACCTGACCATGACCAACCACCCGATCCACATGCACGGTTACGATTTCGAAGTGACCTGCACGGATGGCGGCTGGGTGCGGCCCGAGGCGCGATGGCCGGAGGTCAGCATCGACATCCCCGTCGGGGCGATGCGCGCCTATGAATTCGACGCCAAATATGTCGGTGACTGGGCGATCCATTGCCACAAGTCGCACCATACGATGAACGCGATGGGACATGACGTCCCGACCTTCATCGGCGTCGACAAGAAGACCGTCACCGAAAAGATTCGCAAGGTCCGGCCGGAATATATGCCGATGGGCACCGCCGGCATGGCCGATATGGGCGCGATGGAAATGGAGATCCCTGAGAACACCGTTCCGATGATGACGGGATGGGGTCCGCACGGCCCCATCGAAATGGGCGGCATGTTCTCCGTGGTGAAGGTTCGTGAAGGCATCTCCGCGGGCGATTACGCCGATCCCGGCTGGTACGAAAACCCGCCCGAAACCCAGGCCTGGGAATGGACCGGCGAGTTGCCGGATACACAGAAAAACACCGACCCCAAAACGCAGATCACGCCGCAACCGATGAAACACGGCTGATTGCGCAGACCAACGACCCCATCAAAATCAAGGAACATACAGAATGACCAAATTGAAACTTGCACTGCTTCTCACCGCTCTCGCCACGCCTGCCCTGGCATCGGGCACCCACGGCGGCGGCCATGCAGCGATGGCGATCGGTGAACCCGGCGACAAGGCCAAGGTGACCCAGACCATTCAGGTGACGATGAAGGAAACGTCCGACGGCAAGATGCTGTTCACGCCCGCCAAGTTCGAATTCAAGAAGGGTAAGACAGTTCGCTTTGTCGTGAAGAATGTCGGCGAACTGGACCATGAATTCATTCTCGATGAACAGAAGGCCAATCTGGAGCACAAGGCCGCCATGGCGAAGGCGCCGGAGATGGAGCACGACAATCCGAACGCCATCAGCCTCGCGCCGGGCGAAAGCGGCGAAATCGTCTGGAAATTCACCAATGACGGCATGTTCGAATTCGCCTGCCTGAAACCCGGACATTACGAGGCGGGCATGCGCGGCGATCTCAAAGTTTCTGCAAAATAATCCAGCAACAAAGGAATATGACCATGAAGACCATCGTTAAAATCACCGTCGCAGCAGCACTCCTGCTCACCGCTCCCCTCAGTGCATTCGCAGAGGAATTCACCAAGGGAACGGTCAAGAAGGTTGATGCTGCGGCCAAGAAAGTCACCATCATCCATGAAGAACTGAAGAACCTCGACATGCCGGCCATGACGATGGTGTTCCGCGTCAAGGACGATGCGATCCTCGCCAGGCTCAAGGAAGGCGCCAATATCGAGTTCATTGCAGAACGCGCCGAAGGTAAGCTTGTCGTCGCACAGGTGAAATAAGGCCTCAGCAACCGGTCCAAAAGAAACAGAAAGGGCAGCGGTTTTCCGCTGCCCTTTCTGTATTGGTGTCAGGACGTCCTGCGAACTCTAGTGTTCGGCAAATGGCCTTGGTCCTGCGGCGGGCCGCGATCCGTCGACCTTGGGCGCGAAGGCCGCGTCTATCGCCTGCCGATTATTCATGAACGGCCGCTGGAGCAGAAGGAACACCACGAGCATCAAGGGCCATGCAATCAGGACATCGGAGAGGAAGTGAGCCCCCATCGCCACCCTGTTCAGGGAGACAATCACGATAAACGGCGCCAGTATTGCGGTGCCTATCAGGCGAAATTTCTCTGGCAGGAGGATGATGAAGGCCAGGAGGGCGACTGCGGAAGCACTTTCACCGGAAGGAAAAGAGCAGTTTCGGGCGCAGCTGCCATTGAGGGAAAGAACCGGCGTAAAAAACAGCTCTCCCCCGAACTCTGCGAGATGCCGCGGCCTTGCCCTGCCGAACAGGTTTTTCAGGGCATGCACCGTGGCGCCTGGTCCAAGAGCAAAAAAGACCATAATAAACAGCAGCTTATGTGGCGGGAAAAGCCGTAGCAGGCCGCGCGAAAATGGCATGGCGAAAAGCATGCCCGCAAGTCCTGATAACAAGACCGCCGGAAGCATGCGGTTCAGATCACGGACGGCAATCAGGAACTCGTCCTCACCGAGGGTGAAACCGTCCGCCCAGAATTGCCGGCTCACTTCAAGATCGATATCCGGCCTGATCGTAAAGACGATCATCATCGCAAAGGCGACCAGAAGAGCCTGCAGAGAGGGGCTGCCGGAAGCACTCGCAAATGCCTGACGGACGACAAAGACGGCGTTTGCGCGAAATTTCGACCGCCGGGTCCAATTCCGCTTCTTTTGGTGGGTTTTACTGGCGAGAGACTGGTGCATGACCAGTTCTCTTCCGCAGAAATGTCAAGGCATTGCGGAGAAAGACACAAGACTGCAAGGAAAGCGGTGCGCATTGGCTTTATTAGAGGATAGAGGCTCTTGCCCGACGTTTCGCATCCGCTTAGCGTCCCGCCACCACCACAGCCTATATATGAATAAATTTGCGGGTTCAGCATGGACAAAGGGCTTATTCTGATCGTCGAAGACGACCCTGATATCATTCAGATTCTGGACGCCTATCTCATTCGCGAAGGATACAGAACCGTCAGAGCCAGCGATGGAGAAACGGCGCTGACCCATTTCTCCATGTTGAGGCCGGATCTGGTTCTCCTCGACATCCGCCTGCCGAAATTCGATGGCATCGAGGTGTTGAACCGCATCCGGCGGGAACGGGAAACGCCCGTCATCATGGTCACCTCTCTTGCGGAGGATATGGACAAGCTGACCGGCCTTCGCCTCGGCGCTGACGATTACATCGTCAAACCTTTCAACCCGCATGAGTTGATCGCCCGGGTGAATGCCGTGCTGAAACGCACGCGACAGCCAGGCTCCGGCGGGGTTTTGCGCTTCGGGTCCATAGAAGTGGACACCGAAGCTTATGTCGCGGCCGTCTGCCATGGTGGAGAGCGGGCCGTTCTGCCCCTGACGCTGAGCGAGTTCCGGATCCTCGCCCATATGACGCGCCGTCCCACTCACGCCTTTCAGCGCGCCGACATTCTCGACGCCTGCCTGCCGGAAAGCGATGCGCTGGCGCGCACCATCGACACACATATCGCCAATCTGCGCAAGAAACTGACGGATCATGGCGCCTGCGGTTATCTGGTCTCGGTGCGCAGCGTCGGTTATCGGCTGGCCGGGGAGCAAAAACCATGAAGCCCTGGCGACTCCGCCTGCGCACGATGACGGCGATCACCATCACCACGATGCTCATCTTTGCCGTTGCTTTGGTCTATTTCGGCGTTTCCTGGTATGCGGACAACATTGAGGAGCGCATCATCGCCCAGCTGTCGCCCGATGCCGCCAAGGCCTTTTCGGATATCGACCTGGGCATGATGCCGGATCAACGCCAACTTCAAGCCCTTGTCGAGGTTTTGCCGGGCCTGGAGGATCAGGCAGATAACGAGCTTATCAAATCGGTGTTCGTCTTCGGATTGCTCGGTGTCTTCCTGTGCAGCTTGCTTGGTTATTTCATATCTCGGCGCATTGCCGCACCTCTCGGCGAACTTGCTGATGCCGCGCGGCGCATGGCGACCGGCAACTTCAGCGGCGGCGCAAAGATCAAGGCGAGCCCCATCGCCGAAGTCGCATTTCTGGTTGACAGTTTCGAGACTCTGACGCGGGAACTTCAGATGATGGAACGCCGGCTGAAGTTCAACACGATGGCGGTGGCCCACGAGCTGCGCACCCCACTCACGATCCTGCGGGGCCGTTTGCACGGCATCGCGGATGATGTCTTTCCCCTCGACAAGCAAGCCATTCGCCACCTCATCGTCCATGTTGAGGGACTGGCGCGTCTTGTTGACGATTTGCGCACGCTTTCGCTGGCGGAAACCAACAGTCTCGTCAAAGACACCGAACCGCTTGATCTCGCCGCCGAATGCGCGGCGGTGGCTGAAGCGGCCCGGCCACTGATGGATGAGGTCGGCATTGATCTCGATATGTCGCTGGAGCCCGCACCCGTTTGCGGCGATCGACAACGCCTTCGGCAGCTTCTGCTGATTCTGATGGATAATGTGCGCCGCTACGCGGCGAGCGGCGGGTTTCTGCGTTGTTCGACCGGGCTTCAGGACGGGCGCGCCTTTGTCGCGATCGAGGATAAAGGGCCGGGCTTTCCCGCTGGCGTCGAGGCGCACGGCATCGAACTCTTCTGGCGGACGGAACCGTCGCGCGCGCGCAAAACCGGTGGCACCGGTCTCGGCCTGTCGATTGCCCGCGCAATCGCACGGGCGCATGACAGCGATCTGCAGATAAAGGCGCGGCCGGATGGCGGAACTATCGTGACGATTGTATTCGGGGAAGCCTCCTAAAATCTCCCGGCCAACCGTCTCTTTGCGGTTGCTTGTTTTTGCGCTGAGGCGACGAACCGGTCTTCACATGGGACAGGCCGTTTCTCGACAGAATCTTGACAATTCCAGCGCATGCCCCGGCTGAACGCAATGTTCTGCCGGAAGCCCATTTATGTCGCGCATTCAAGATGCTGCCGTTCTGGCAGAGAAACTCCCGGTCACGGATGATGTGGCCGAGACAGTTTCGGAAACACCCCGTTTTTTGTTGTTCTGGAGAATTATGACCTTTGCCCGACGCGCCTACTGGAAGCGGACGGTCCTTTTCTGGCTGCGTTTTGCGATCAATCCATTGGTCACCTTTCGGTGGTGGCGGTTTCTGGCGGATTTTTCAACAGAGCGAAAATTACCGCTCCCGCATGACGACCTTCTCCAGAAACCCCTGTCGAAACTCCTCATCAATAAAGTTTCCCAGACGAGACGGCTGGCTCTTCTCATGGATAATTTCGCAATTGCGGACCGGCATTTTTCCAGGAGCGTGATGGCCGGGCTGTGGGCGGGAAAAACCATTGATATGGGCACCGTTTGCGGCCGGAACGATGAATATCGATGCATACTGGCCTTGGCGGATTGTTGCGGCGGCCGACACGAGGGTGCGTTTTCCATCAGACTCATGGATAGCCATGACAACACCGTTCTGTGGACGGCAACGTTCACTTTCGTTGAAGGGCGCGAGACACAGAACCACACGATTGTCGTTGGCGGCATGCAGGGCCCACGCGCCGCGAAGGAACAAATGGTGTCGATGACGCGCGATCTCTCGGGACTTCGTCCCAAGGAGGCTGCATTGATGGTTCTGCAAGGTCTCGCTGGTGAGGGTGCACATGACTATTTCGCTGTCGCCCACTCCAGACACCCCATCCGCTACCGGCGCGCCCGACGGCAAAAAATGATGGTTTCGGACATCGATGCATTCTGGCGGGAACGCTCTGGCGAGCCGGATGAAATATTCGGTTTCAAAGTGCCCTTCTCCAGCCTTGAGGGTGGAGACAAACGCAGCCAAATGAAGTCCTCTTTTTTCAGCCTCGGCAAACGTCTCGCCGAGGCCGGAGTAAACGAAAGCGCCTGAGGCTCGTCCCAGGTTGCCTGGGACTTCGCGCTAACCATGGGCAGGTTTTCGCGCCGGACCGAAGATCATGAAACTGATGGCGGCAAGGAACCAGACGCTGGTGCCGGCATAAAGCATGACCAGACCAAAACCGTCCGCAAGCGCCTGATGGACGAGCTCTTCCGAAACACCCTGCGCCGCGCCGGCGGTGCCCGCCGCGATCTTTTCCGCAAGCGACTGCAACGCATTGATGTCAGCACCTGATGGCAGGTTTGCCAGAAGCGAAGCCCGGACGCCCTCGACCAGAATAAAGCCCATGATCGGGATGTTGATGGCGAGCGAGATCATGCGCGCGCTCATGTCGATACCCGAAGCCATGCCGGAACGAGCGGGGGAAACCGCCCCCGTGGTGGTGTTGGTAACAGGCGTATTGGTCAGTCCGAGCCCGATACCGGCAAGGATGCAGCCGGGCAGCATGGTGAGCCAGCTCGCACTTTCGATGCCGCTTCCCAATTTCATCAACATGAAACCGAGGCCGATGGTGAACAGCCCGGCCGGTATGACGAGGCGCGGCTGGTAGCGCAACGACAGGCGCTCCGCCAAAGGCGGCACCACCAGCGCCGGCAACGTATAGGCAAGCAGGCCGAGGCCGGCGGTGACGCTGTCATAACCGAGGCCTGCCTGAAACCAGATCGGCAGATAGATCATGAACGGCCAGAAGCTGATGTTCATCGCCGCCGAACCGATGATCGCCCCGGAAAAAGGCCGGATGCGGAAGACGGAGAAGTCGAACATCGGTCGCGTGTTGAGCTTTTCAGCGAACACGAAGGCGATGAAGCTCGCAACCGAGACGCCAAGGATCAGAAGCGCCGCCGGGCCCACAAAACCGAGTTCGGGTCCCTGCGTGATGAAAAAGGCAAGGCAAAAAACGGCAACCGAGAGCGTGACCATGCCGGCAATATCGAGACGCGCCGCTTCCGGATCTCGCGATTCTCCCACACCACCGGCGGCGAGCAGCCATGTTCCCACGCCAAGGGCGACGTGAACGAGGAACACCCATTCCCAGCTCCACAGCGCGACGATGGCGCCGCCGATGATCGGGCCGAAACCCAGCCCCACGCCCGAGACGATGCCCCACCAGCCGAACGCCATGCCGCGTTCACGGGCCGTGCGGAACTGATGCGACAGGATGGCGATCTGGCACACCAGCATCGCCCCGCCGCTCAGTCCCTGCAGGAAACGCGCGCCGATCAGCACCGAGACGTTTTCCGTCATTCCGCAGGCGAGAGAGGACAGCGAGAAAGCGGCGATGCTGGCGATGAAGACACGTTTGCGGCCGAAGCGATCGGCCAGCGCGCCCGTCGCCATCAGCACCATCGTCACGCCGATCGTATAGGCATTCATGATCCACTGAAGCTGCCGGAAATCCGCGTGCAGCACCTGTTCGAGGGTTGGCAGGATCGCCGGAACGCTGGAAATTTCCAGTCCGAACATCAGGGCGGAGAGACAGACGGCAGCGAGCGCCATGGCGCTTCTGCTGCCCGCTGGTGCGGTAACGGCAAGGGTCATTCTTCAGCCTTTCATGGATCGGCGCGCAATGGCGAAAACCGATCTGTGGAGGAGGCAGGCTAGACAAAGCTTGACCATAACTGAATTGGATGATTGGCTATTTCAGAGACAACAAATCGGAATAATCGACATGAGCACGCTGGATGTTGAGGCCGTCGAGGCCTTCGTCACCATCGCCGATATGCAGAGCTTCACCCGCGCTGCCGAAGCGCTCGGCACCACCCAGGGCGCCATCAGCGTCAAGCTCAAACGGCTGGAGGACAGGCTCGGCCAGCGGCTGCTCGAACGCACACCCCGCTCCGTGCGGCTATCCGCACAGGGTGCGGTATTTCTGGCACCCGCCCGCGAGTTTCTCGCCGCGCATGATCGGGCTCTTGCAGGGCTTTCCTCGCCGCGCCGCCGTTTCGGCCTTGGTATTGCCGCCCATGTGGCGGGACCGGAGGTTCCGACCCTTCTTGCACGTCTCAACGACCACGACCCCGGGCTTACGATTGAAGTGCGCATGGATCATTCCCGATCCCTGCTAGATGCCTTCGACCGCGGGGAGATCGATGCGGCGATCATCCGCCGCGAAGACGACAGGCGCGACGGCGAGGTGCTCGGGCCGGAACATTTCGGCTGGTATGCAACCCCGCAATTCGAACACCGTCAGGGTGAACCGCTGCGGCTGGCGGCGCTCTCACCCGCCTGTGGTGTGCGTGACATCGCCACCCGCGCCCTGGATGCGGCGGCGATTGCGTGGACGGAGGTGTTTCTTGGCGGCACATCGTCGATGGTAACCGCAGCCGTCTCGGCCGGGCTTGCGGTTTCCGCCTTCTCCTCCCGTCTTGCACCACCCGGCACGGTGGAGGTCAGCCAGCGTTTTGGCCTGCCGCCCCTGCCCTCTACCGAAATCATCATGTTCTCGACCCTGACGGACAGCAGATCCCGGGAAGCGTTACGCACGCTCGCCGCCGCCTTTCGCGAGCATCGGCCGGGATCGTGACGCAAGCCGCCTGACATCGGTTAGGCGCCGAACACTTCCGGCGGCAGCTTTCCGCCCTTCAGGAGATGTTGCAGTGTATAGGAAACCGAAAGCGCGTCATCGAGCGCATCGTGTCCCTGCAATGGCGGATGCTCGACGCCGTAATAATCGGCCAGCCTGTTGCTTGGCGTTTTTGCCAGATCCTCCACCGGCATTCCCGCTGCAAGCAGAAGTTTGACGGCGTTGTCGAAACGGCCGGCGGGCATGGGCGGCTGGATGCCGGCGACATAACAGCTGATCGCCACCATGTTCAGCTCGTCCTTGCCCCATGACCAGCATCGGGCGCCTTGCGTGAAACTGTCGAAGCTTGAAAGGGCCTCCTGCAAGGGAACGCCTTCCGCTTCGATGATCTCCTCGGTGATACCCGTCAGCCGGGTGAAGAAAGGATCGATCGCGTATCTTCCGCCATGGCGGTCGATCGGAGATATATAGGCTTTATAGGTCCCCAGAAGCGGAAAATCGCCCTCCAGCCCGAGCTTGACGGCGCCGATCTGCGCGATGACCGGATCCGGGTCATGGGCCGCGCACCAGAACCTGCGCTGCGACCCCTCAAGGCAGAGGAACTCGCAGTCGAATATGATCGCCTTTTTCATCGTCAGCACTCCCGTCCACATGTTAACCGCGGCAAGGTCGCTCGGCCCAACGTCGCGACCACGCGCAAACCATAGCATTCTTAACGGGGCGCGCCATCATGTGCGGGTGTGCCGGGAAGGCGCCGCCTCGCTTGCAAATTAATGCCGCCTGCTTGTCGACAATTCCCGGCGGAAAATTTAGCATCGAACGAAAATGACACGGCCGATGTCTCTCTCGGTCCAATCGCCGCAGCGGAGACCTCATGTCCCTTCCCCAGAAAATCGGCTTTATCGGAACCGGCGCCATTACCGATGCAATGGTACGGGGCCTGCTCGCCAGGCCTACCGCCTTGCCGCATGTCATGGTGTCCCAGCGCAGCGCGGATATCTCGGCCAGGCTTGCAGTCGATTTTCCGCAGGTGATCATCTCCGGCGACAATCAGGCGATCGTCGATGGCTGCGATACCGTCATGCTCGCGATCCGTCCGCAGATCGCCGAAGAGGTCATCCGGCCTCTCCGGTTCCGCGACGGGCAGAAGGTCATCAGCGTCGTGGCGGCAACCAGCCGCGAGTCGCTTCTGGACTGGATCGGCGCGGATGTGCGTCTCACCCAGGCAATCCCGCTACCCTTCGTCGCCCGGCGCAAGGGCGTCACCGCCATCTATCCCGCTGATACGGATACTGCCGCAATCTTCAACGTGCTCGGCAATGCGGTGGAATGCGAGACCAAGGCGGAATACGACCTTCTGGCCGCGGCCAGCGCTCTGATGGCCACCTATTTCGGAATTATGCAAACCACGACGGAATGGCTGGCCGAGAACGGTCTGCCGGAAGAAAAGGCGCGCGCTTATCTTGCCCCCCTCTTCGCCGGCCTCTCCGAGGTGGCGGTGCTTGCTGGAAGCAAGGCGGATTTCAACGAGATCAGCCGTGAGTTCGCGACAAAAGGCGGCCTCAACGAGCAGGTGCTGCTGGACTTCGACGGCAAGGGCGGCTCAGGGGCGCTGAAAGACGCATTGAGCCGCGTGCTGGAGCGGATTACGCAATAGCCGGACAGGTGCAACGGCAACAACAAAAAAGGGGCCTTTCGGCCCCTTTCTGTCTTATGCCTTCCCCGGACGGTTGATTGTTAGGAAGTGCCGCACGACAGGCTTTTCCAGTCCGGAATGGTAAGCCAGCACCTTGCCCTGCAAATCCGCGTCGGCATGGGAAACCCGCTTGTGCTGGCGCAGATGTTCAGCCCAGGATTCCACCATGAACCATTCGACAATCTTCTGCGGATCGGCGGAGTCTTCCGTCACGCCCCAGCCATAGGCGCCATCGCGGCGACGTTCCTGGGAGAGTTCGTCCAGCGCATGCAGGAAATCGGAACGGTGATGCTTTTCGACATTATATTCGATCAGGATCAGAACCGGGCCGCGATCATGAGCTACCGGCTCGGCAACGAGCGGTTCGGGCCAATGGTTGGACGGCACCATATCCGCATCGCCCGCAGGCAGTTTCAGACGGTGCATGACGAGGCCCGCAACCAGCAATCCCGCAGCGCCGATCAGCAACGCACCCGGCACGCCTGTGGCTTCACCAACAGCACCCCAGCCAAGGCTGCCGGCCGTCATCGCGCCATTGAAGACGGTGAGATAGACGGCAAGGCCACGGCCACGCACCCAGTTCGGCAGAACTGCCTGGGCTGCGCCATTCAGCGTCGTCAGCGCCGTGATCCATGCGCCACCGAGGAACAGCAGGATGATGATGGCAAGCCACTTTGGCGGTGCGAAGGACAGTCCAGCCATGACGAGCGCAGTCGTGAGAGCCGCACCCAGCAACAGGGCATCGGCATCGAAACGTTCGCGCAGCTTCGGCATGACCAGCGCGCCGCAGATGGCGCCGGCACCGACGGCACCGAGCAGGATACCGTAGAAGCTCGCATCTCCACCGAGCAGTTGCCGGGCGACCAGAGGGAGCAGCGCCCAGACAGCACTGGCGAATGCAAAGAAGATCGCTGCCCGCAGCAGGACGACATGCAGCGGCTTGCTGGCGCGGGTATAACGAAGGCCCGCCCGGAATGCGCCGAAGAAACCTTCCGCCAGTGCATCATTGGCGTTCTTTGCCCGTGGCCACCACAGAAGGGCGGCGATAACCACGAAATAGCTGGCGACATCAGCGCCATAGGTAAAGGCCGCCCCGAAGGCCGCGAGCAGGATGCCGCCGGCGGCCGGGCCGATGGAACGGGCGATGTTGATGCCGAGCGAGTTCAGCGCCACGGCGCTCTTGATATCCTCACGTTTCACCAGCTCCGGCACGATGGCCTGCCAGGTCGGGCCCATCAGCGCGGCGCCGGTGCCGCCGAGGAAGGTGAGACCGATCAGCGCGCTGACGGACAACAGGCCGGTTTGGGCCAGAACCATGAGGGTGACGCTGACGGAGGCCAGCAACAGCTGCACGGCGATCAGGAATTTGCGGCGGTCGAGAATATCGGTCAGCACGCCGGCCGGAATTGCCAGAAGAAAGATCGGCAGCGTCCCTGCCGCCTGAACCATGGCGACGGCCGCCGGCGAGGCCGAAAGATCGGTCATCAGCCATGAACTGGCGACATCGCGCATGAAACTGCCGGTATTGCCGAGCACCGTCGCGGCCCAGAGGACGGCGAAAACTGGTTGCGCAAGAGGAGCAAAGCTGCTCGCCGAGGATTTTGCGGCACTCATTTGCCTGTTCCTTTCGTGAGATCGATTGCGGCGACGATGATGAAGGCGCCGGCAAGGCCAAGATGCTCGAAGAAGGCGTTGGTGGCCATCATGCGGTCCATGCCGGGCGCCATTTCCCAGAAGCGAAGAGCGATGAAGGTGGCCAGAAGCGTGAAGCCCGCAAGTGCCAGAGCACCTGCCCAACGCAGGAAGCCCGACACCACCAATGCGGAGGCGGTGAGTTCGAACAGGATGACGACGACGGCGAATGCGGCCGCCGGCTGAAGGCCAAAATGGTTCATCTCGGCGATCGCGCCGGGGAAGTCGAAGATCTTGGTCAGCGGCCCCTGAATATAGGCCGAGCAAAGCGCCAGAAGCGCAAGGGTCTTTGTGGCGGGGGCGGCAACGACATTTGCGAGGAAGCCGCGAAGGCGAAGGGTTGAAGATGGCTCGGTCATTTTTTGCTCCTGCGATCTGGCCGGTCGGTTCGAGCGGCGCTGCGTTCATGTGATGGAGCGATATTGGCGCAAAGGATTACCGCCAACAATTGCATCAATAGTTTCTATATAATTGCGAATTTTGTAATATTCTTTTTATCGCCGGATCTTTCGCAGAC
This sequence comes from Agrobacterium sp. LAD9, assembly GCF_003031125.1. Taxonomy (NCBI): domain Bacteria; kingdom Pseudomonadati; phylum Pseudomonadota; class Alphaproteobacteria; order Hyphomicrobiales; family Rhizobiaceae; genus Agrobacterium; species Agrobacterium sp. LAD9. Next base: position 213,170 of record NZ_PHGS01000029.1, read on the forward strand.
AACGGGCAGCGGCAATCCACTGCCCGTTGGATTTCTCTTGCCAATCAGCCTCAGACCGCCCAGCAGGAGCAGCCGAGAGCGCCGAAAAAGCCCTTCAGATCGGCAATCGGCAGTTTCGACGTCCAGGCGCCGGCATGGTCGTGACCATGCACACCGCAATCACTGGCACAGCCGCAAGACGAGATCGCCGCCCGTCTGAGCGAGTTCTTTCCGGCACCCTGCGGCTCACCCCAGGCGGCATAACCACCGAAGGTTCGCACAGGCGACCAGTCGGGCATCGCCGGCGGAATATTGCTTTCATCAAGCGTCCTGAAGTCGCCGGCGCCATAGACGATCTTGCCGCCGACCATGGTCAGTTCGGATGTAAGGAAGGAGATTTCATCCTCCGCGCAGGAGAAATAATCCTTGTCCGGCACCACGAGATCGGCGAACTGGCCTTTTTCGATGCGGCCCTTCTTGCCTTCCTCGTTGGAGAACCAGGTGACTTTTTCGGTCCACATGCGCAGCGCCGTCTCGCGGTCGAGGCAGTTGGCGCGCGGATAAAGCTGCATGCCGCCCACCGTCTTGCCCGTCACCATCCAGAACAGCGACACCCACGGATTATAGGAGGCGACGCGCGTTGCATCCGTACCGGCCGAAACGTTCACGCCCTTTTCCAGCATCCGCGCAATCGGCGGTGTGGCCTCCGCCACGCCCTGACCATACCGTTCAACGAAATATTCGCCCTGATAGGCCATGCGGTGCTGGGTTGCGATGCCGCCGCCAAGCGCGGCGATGCGGTCGATCGAGCGGTCGGAGATGGTTTCGGCATGATCAAAAAACCAGTTCAACCCTTCGAGCGGGATATCCCGGTTGACCTTTTCGAAGACATCCAGCGCCCGCGAAATGGTCTCGTCATAGGTGGCGTGCAGACGCCAGGGCCAGCGGTTTTCCGCCAGAATCCGGACAACGTCTTCAAGCTCGCCTTCCATTTCCGGCGGCATGTCCGGCCGTGGCTGGCGGAAATCCTCGAAATCGGCAGCGGAAAAGACCAGCATTTCGCCTGCACCATTGTGCCGGAAGTAGTCGTTACCCTGCTTGTATTTGACCGATGACGTCCAGTTGAGGAAGTCCTCCTTCTCCTGCTTCGGCTTCTGGGTGAAGAGGTTGTAGGCCAGCCGAACCGTCATCTGGTTCTCATCCGACAGCTTCTGGATCACTTCGTAATCATCAGGGTAATTCTGGAAGCCGCCGCCCGCGTCGATCACGCCGGTCACACCCAGCCTGTTCAGCTCGCGCATGAAGTGGCGCGTGGAATTGACCTGATAATCGAGAGGCAGCTTCGGCCCCTTGGCGAGCGTCGAATAGAGGATGCCGGCATTCGGCTTGGCGAGCAGCAGGCCGGTCGGATTGCCATTCGCATCGCGGGTGATCTCGCCACCAGGCGGGTTCGGCGTATCCTTGGTGTAACCGACGGCGCGAAGTGCTGCGCCGTTCAGCAGCGCCCGGTCATAAAGATGCAACAGGAAGACCGGCGTATCCGGCGCCACCGCATTGATTTCCTCGATGGTCGGCAGGCGCTTTTCAACGAATTGATGCTCGGTGAAACCGCCCACGACCCGCACCCATTGCGGGGCCGGGGTAATAGCCACCTGACGCTTCAGCATGTCCATGGCATCTGCAAGCGAGCGCACGCCATCCCAGCGCAGTTCCATGTTGAAGTTCAGGCCGCCGCGCACGACGTGGGTGTGGTTGTCGATCAGGCCGGGCAGAACCCGCTTGCCCTTCAGGTCGATGATCTTCGTATCCGGCCCGGCAAGGGCCATAACCTCGGCATCGCTTCCCACTTCCAGAAACAGGCCATCCTTGATGGCCACTGCCGTTGCATTCGGATTGCCGCGGTCGAGCGTCGTGACGCGGCCGTTGTGAAGGATCGTATCTGGGTGCATGGAAGAACCTCCGGTCTTGATGAGATCAGCGGCCTTAGCCGGTGAAAACAGATTCGGAAAGGCAAGGCTCGAAGCCGCGCCAAGAAAGGTGCGTCGTGTCGGCATCAGCTTCTCTCCCGGTTGATAGGCTGTTTGACCTCGGCAAGGCCAGTTGTTTCAGCGCCACCCTTCGGCATATGGCCGAACATATGCGGCTTGATCTGGTTGATCCACGAAACCACGGCCGGCTCCTTGCCGACGATGGTCTTCGCGAGGGGGATGATCTGCTCTCCAACCAATATGCCGAGCAGACCGACGAGAGCAATGACGGGCGGTGCAGGAGAACGCACATTAAGCAGGCTGTAAACGATGCCGACCAGCAGACCGGCGCCAAGGGACAGAAGATAGACTTTCATCGAAACCTCCTCGCTGGGTGAAAGCCGCACCGGACTGGATGGCGATCCTGCCGGTGCGGCGTGGTTGAAAGCTTATTTCTTGGCCGGGTTGGGGCCGATGCGCTTGCCGTGCTTCACGCGTTCTTCACCGCCATGGACATGGGTGACGGCATAATCGATGCCCATGCCGTAAGCGCCGGAATGTTCCTTCACCAGCGTGGTGACGGCGTCATAGGTTTCCTTGCGTGCCCAGTCGCGCTGCCATTCGAGCAGCACCTGCTGCCAGGTCACGGGAATGATACCGGCCTGCACCATGCGGTCCATCGCATATTTATGCGCGTCGAGAGAAGTACCACCGGAGGCGTCCGCCACCATGTAGATCTCGTAGTCCGCGACATCATGGAGAGCCGAGAGTGCGAAGGTGGTGTTGCAGACTTCCGTCCACAGGCCGGAGACGACAATCTTCTTGCGGCCACCGGCGGCGTTCTTGGCCAGCGCATCGCGAACATTCTGGTCGTCCCAGGAATTCATCGAGGTACGCTCGAGAATGTCGTTTTCCGGGAAGACCGCGAGCAGCTCCGGAAAGGTGTTACCGGAGAAGCTTTCCGTTTCGACCGTGGTGATGGTCGTCGGGATGTTGAAGATCTTTGCCGCCTTGGCGAGGCCGACGACATTGTTCTTCAGGGTCTGGCGATCGATCGACTGCACACCGAAAGCCATCTGCGGCTGCTGGTCGATGAAGATGAGCTGGCTGTTGGCGGGGGTAAGGACTTCGAGCTTGGACATTTTCAGTTCTCCGTTCAGGTGGTGATTGCCGATCTACGGCGGTGGAAACTAGGAAGGCTTCGCCGGTCGGCTGCCCGGCAGGGGCAGCCGTCTTGAAAAGTATAAATCTGTTTTGGTCAGTGGATGCGGATCAGAGACCCGCTTTATGCCGCAAGGGGAGCGAGGTTGGCCTCGATCTGGTTGCGGAAAGGCTCGTAGCGGCTCGGCAGCTTGAGCGCTTCGCCCAGATGCGCGGTATCCTCGTCACGGTCGAAACCGGGTTCATTGGTGGCGACTTCGAACAGAATGCCGCCCGGCGTGCGGAAATAGATCGCCCAGAAATAATCGCGGTCGATGACGGGGGTGACCTGATAGCCCGTATCCATCAGCGCCTTGCGCACTTCCAGCTGCTTTTCGCGGTTTTCGACTGCGAAAGCGATATGGTGGACCGAACCTGCCCCCGGACGGGCAAAGGGCGTCTTCGGCAGGGCCGCAAGATCGATCGTGTCGGCCCCGTTGCCGCCGGGAATGATGAAGCGCGTCACATTGCCTTCAGCATCAGCCCGTTCATAGCCCATGAAACGAAGGAGTTCCTCAGTCGCGGCCGTGTCGTTCAGATTGAAGCGCGCGCCGGTGAAGCCGCGTATGGCGCTGTCTTCGGAAATACCCTCGGCCAGCCAGGGGGCACGGGCATCATTGTCCGTTTCGATCAGCGCAAGGCCATCGCCATCGGGACCGGTGAAGCGCAGGCGCTCGGCGCCGAAGACCGTGTCGGCCTGAAGGCCGGCGGCACCTTTGGCAAGCAGACGCTCTTTCCAGAAGCCCAGCGAACCCTTGGGGATGGAAAACTGCGTCTCGCCCACCTCGCCGACGCCGGGACGGCCGGCCATCATGTTGGCGAAGGGAAAATAGGTCATGACCGTGCCGGGCGTTCCATTTTCGTCTCCGTAATAAAGGTGATAGACGCTGGGTTCGTCAAAGTTGACGGTTTTTTTGACCCGGCGCAGGCCGAGCGTATCGGTGAAGAAACTGTTGTTCTGCCGCGCATCCGACGCCATTGAGGTGACGTGGTGCAGGCCCTTGATATCCTTGATCATCGGCGGCGCCTTTCGTTGTTGGTGTGTCCGTTTCGATGGACAGAGATGTAACCCGCTTGATTGCATCGCGGAATTGCAATATTTCTCTCGAATGAATTGCGATTTTTGAAATAATAGAGATGAACGATCATAAAGCTCTGAAAACCTTTCTGATGGCGGCCGAAAAGCGCAACTTCGCGCAGGTCGCCCGTGAACTGGGCATGACGGCGGCCGCCGTCACCCGTGCGATTGCCGCGCTTGAAGATGATCTCGGTGTGCAATTATTTGTCCGAACCACCCGACAGGTTTCCTTGACGACGGACGGAGCCATCTTCGCCGCACAGATCCAGCCGGCGGTCGAGGCGCTGGAGAATGCCCGGCGCGATGTCCGCAACGCCCATAAGGCTGATGAGGGGCGGCTGAGGATCAGCGCGCCGACATGGCTCGGCAAGACGGTGCTGCCGCCGATCCTGTCGGGTTTCCGGGAACTCTATCCAAAAATGTGCTTCGAGATTTCCCTGTCGGACGGCCTGGTCAATATCGTGGATGACGATTACGATCTGGCGATCCGCATCTCGTCCGCCCCATCAGACAAATTCACCATCTGGCGCAAGATCAGGGCTGTGCCGAGAATATTGGTGGCGGCCCCGGGCAGCCGGTTCACGCAGATGGAACATCCAAGCGAACTGACCCCTGACGATTGCCTTGCCTATAGCGGCGAAAGCCGGCGGGAGAACTGGGTCCTGTCAGATGGCGGATCAAGCATCGCCATCTCGGCTGGCCGTGCATTCAGCGCCAATAGCGGCGAGGTTCTGGCCGACATGGCGGCGGAAGGCGCCGGCGTGGCCATGCTGCCGGGATTTAACATCGCCGAACATCTCCATAGCGGCCGGCTCGTTCATGTCCTGCCCGGCTGGGCGCCGCCCGAACTCTGGCTGACGCTTTATTATCCGCCCTATCAGGCACTGCCGCCCCGGATCGCAACCTTCTCGAAATTCTTCGAAGAGCAATTGCCGGCGCATATGGTGATGCTGGACTAGAGCCGGCAACCTTAACCCCGCCGACACGCAATTGGAGCGAGCCCTTCACCGGCTATCACCTCTATTATCCGAGCAGGCGTCAGATGTCTCCGGCGATGAAGGTGATCATCGACGCCCTGCGCCATCATGCCTGATACGGAGGGTTGACCTCCTATCGGAACAACCGCCCTGAACCCAAACCGGCCGGCATTCGTGGCGGATCATCGCGGCCCGCGTCTGTCCGTCTAAAGCATTGCCATATCCACGAAACGGGAAATCACAGCTTCCTCTCCCTAAAAACAAACTTCACGGCACCCGATATAAAGGAGACAAAGCAAATTATTGACTGCGGCTGACGCCCGTTACATCAGCGAATCAGCTTGCGACAAGAATTGTTGTTCCGTTTTGACCGACAATAAACATTAAACCCTTGCGCTCCCGCCTGCTCAAACGGGCGCTACTTATACGAGCGCGGACATATCTGGTTTCCCGCAGTGAAAACCGACCGACTGGGTAATTGGATTCGCAATTTTATACTCTATAAAGCTCTAAGATACGCAAACATCAAGAATAAACGCGCCCCCTCCAAATATTAACTAGGCTTTAAATGTTCGCCTGATATGACACGCACGTCGCGAAGATGTTAAGCGGCGGAAATTATTAAGCGGCATTCGCACAAGCTAGCGTGGAAAATCCGGGCCCCCTTCTCCGGCTCGAATTGCATGATGCCTTTCCAGCGCAGGTTCACATGAGCCATGTTCTCCACAATTTCGCTTTATTTGCGGATGTCGGACCGCTGTCATCATGGGCAGTGTCTGGCGGCAGATAGGCGTGACCAGTCGCCATTCGGTAAAGGACACGTTCATGACTTCGATTCTTTCCTCACTGTCTGCTGTGCAGATTTCCAAGCTTTCCACGTCCACCATTGCCAGCCTAACCTCTGAAGACGTGAATGCCCTTGACAGCACCAAGATCAAGGCCCTCTCGTCGTCTCAGATCGCCTCTTTGAGCACAGATAACCTTGCGCTTTTCAGCTCTGAAGACCTCCGGGCCATTTCCGTAAGCGCCTTTAAGGGACTGACCCTGACCCAGATCGCAAAACTGAGCTCCGCTCAGATCAGCGGCCTGTCGGCGTCTCAGGTTACGGCACTCTACACCAGCCAGATCGACGCCCTCTCAACCGACCAGATCAAGGCTCTTAACTCGGCTCAGGTCGCCGGTCTCAGCTCCGCACAGGTTGCAACCCTGAACAGCAGCGAACTGGCTCTGTTCTCGACCGACGAAATCAAGGCCATTAGCGCCAATGCAATTGCCGGCCTTTCTGCGGCTGCACTTGCTGCCCTCAGCACCGAAAACGCCGCCGCTCTGACAAAGTCTCAGATCGCCGCCCTGTCTTCGACGCAGCTGAACGCCCTGTCCTCCGACAGCCTTGCCACCTTCTCCGCCGATGAAGTCAAGGCCATCAGCACCAAGCTCCTCGCCGGCCTCGACGTCACCAAGCTTAGCACTGGCAACATCGCCGCCCTGAGCAGAACGCAGATTTCGGCACTGTCCTCGGCACAGTTCGCAGCCCTGTCGACCGATCAGATCAAGGCCCTCAACTCCGATCAGATCGCCGGTCTCAGCTCCGCACAGGTCGCCACCCTGAACAGCAGCGAACTGGCTCTGTTCTCGACCGACGAGATCAAGGCCATCAGCGCCAATGCCATCGCCGGTCTTACCCTGGCGGGTCTCGGCACCGAAAACGCCGCCGCTCTGACAAAGACGCAGATCGCCGGCCTGTCTTCGACACAGCTGAACGCCCTGTCCTCCGACAGCCTTGCCACCTTCTCCGCCGATGAAGTCAAGGCCATCAGCACCAAGGCACTCGCTGGCATCGACGTCACCAAGCTGAGCACTGGCAACATCGCCGCCCTGAGCAGAACGCAGGCAGCGGCGCTTTCCTCGGCGCAGTTCGCAGCCCTGTCGACCGATCAGATCAAGGCACTCACCTCCGATCAGGTCGCCGGTCTCAGCTCCGCACAGGTCGCCACCCTGAACAGCAGCGAACTGGCATTGTTCTCCTCTGACGAGATCAAGGCTATCAGCGCCAATGCCATCGCCGGTCTTTCCGCCGCTGCACTTGCTGGCCTCGGTACAGAAAACGCCGCCGCACTGACAAAGACGCAGATCGCTGGCCTGTCTTCGGCACAGCTCAACGCCCTGTCCTCCGACAACCTTGCCACCTTCTCTGCCGACGAGGTCAAGGCCATCAGCACCAGAGCCCTCGCCGGTCTTGATGCCAGCAAGCTGAGCACTGGCAACATTGCGGCCCTGAGCAGAACGCAGATTTCGGCACTGTCCTCGACACAGTTCGCAGCTCTCTCGACCGATCAGATCAAGGCCCTCAACTCCGATCAGGTTGCCGGTCTCAGCTCCGCCCAGGTTGCGACCCTGAACAGCAGCGAACTGGCACTCTTCTCGACCGACGAGATCAAGGCCATCAGCGCCAATGCCATTGCCGGTCTTACCCTAACCGGTCTTGGCACCGAAAACGCTGCCGCTCTGACAAAGACGCAGATCGCTGGCCTGTCTTCGACACAGCTGAACGCCCTGTCTTCCGACAGCCTTGCCACCTTCTCCGCCGATGAAGTCAAGGCCATCAGCACGAAGGCTCTCGCAGGCATCGACGTCACCAAGCTGAGCACTGGCAACATCGCCGCTCTGAGCAGAACGCAGGCCGCGGCACTGTCCTCGGCGCAGTTTGCAGCTCTCTCGACCGATCAGATCAAGGCCCTTAACTCTGATCAGGTTGCCGGCCTCAGCTCCGCACAGGTCGCCACCCTGAGCAGCAGCGAACTGGCGCTGTTCTCGACCGACGAGATCAAGGCTCTCAGCGCCAATGCCATCGCCGGTCTTACCCTGACCGGTCTCGGCACCGAAAACGCTGCCGCTCTAACAAAGACGCAGATCGCTGGCCTGTCTTCGACGCAGCTCAACGCCCTGTCTTCCGACAGCCTTGCCACCTTCTCCGCCGATGAAGTCAAAGCCATCAGCACCAAGGCACTCGCAGGCCTCGACGTCAGCAAGCTGAGCACCGGTAACATCGCCGCCCTGAGCAGAACACAGGCCGCAGCACTTTCCACGGCACAGTTCGCAGCTCTCTCGACCGATCAGATCACGGCCCTTGGCTCCGATCAGGTCGCCGGTCTCAGCTCCGCCCAGGTTGCGACCCTGAGCAGCAGCGAACTGGCACTGTTCTCGACCGATGAGATCAAAGCGATCAGCGCAAATGCCATCGCCGGTCTTTCCGCGGCGGCGCTCGCGGGCCTCGGCACCGCAAACGCCGCGGCACTGACAAAGACGCAGATCGCTGGCCTGTCTTCGGCACAGCTTGGCGCCCTGTCCTCTGATAGCCTTGCCACCTTCTCGACCGACGAGGTCAAGGCCATCAGCACCAAGGCACTCGCAGGCCTCGATGCCAGCAAGCTGAGCACCGATAACGTCGCCGCCCTGAGCAAAGCACAGGCCTCAGCGCTCTCTTCGGCACAGTTCGCGGCCCTGTCGACCGACCAGATCAAGGCCCTCAACTCCGATCAGGTTTCCGGCCTCAGCTCCGCACAGATCGCGACCCTGAACAGCAGCGAACTGGCACTCTTCTCGACCGATGAGATCAAAGCGATCAGCGCAAATGCCGTCGCCGGTCTCTCCACAGCTGCCATTGGTGGTCTGAACAGCGCCCAGGCCGGCGCTCTCTCGCCCCAGCAGCTCAAGGTCATGAACGATGCACAGGTCGAGGCGGTCATCAAAGCCTACAAGGCAGTATAAGACTTAAACGACCAGAAAACCTACGACGCGGCTCAGGGCCGCGTCGTACCATTTTAATTGCAGAATGCCCCAGAAGGACATTCAGTCTCTGTCATGGCAAAAATATCCATCATCATTCCGGCCTTCAACATGGCCAGTCTTATCGCCGAGACACTCGACAGTGTTCTGCGTAATGAAACCGAAATGGATATCGTCGTTGTCGACGATGCCTCCACCGACAATACCTGCGACATCGTTGCGCAATACATGGCGCGGCACGCCAATATAAGGCTGATGCGCAGCGAGACGAACACCGGCCCGGGCGTTGCCCGCAACAGGGCGCTGGCGACCATCGACAGCGAATATTGCCTGTTTCACGATGCTGACGACCTCCTGCATGGGGGAGCCGTCGATACCGTTCTGCCCTTGATGGATGATACGAATATCGATGTCGCGGCATTCAGATATAGCGTGCTGAGAACGGCCGGTGGCGCTCCTGGCGAAATGGCGCCTATCGACAAGAATATCTGGGATAGCGTCCTCGGTAGTCGCGACAGCGCCATGATCGATCTCGACTCGACCGCGCAATTCCTGGTGACGATCAACTACCCGTGGAACAAGATACTGCGGACATCTTTCATTCACCAGACGAAATGGCGCTTCTCCACGGCGCGGATCAACGAAGACATCCTGCCGCATTGGGCAGCCTATATGAATGCCGGGCGCTTTCTGGCCATTAACAGCAGCCTGACAACACATCGCCTCATCCCGGGACGGGAGCAGCATACGAGCACTTTCGACGAGCGCCGACTTGAAATGTTCGCGGCGCTGAAAGACACCGAAAAGCTTTTCCTGGAAAATCCGATCTTCAGGGCAAAATATTACCCGATCTTCATCGTCTTCAAGGCAGGTCTGCTGGAATGGGCGGCCAAGCAGATGCGGGAGGACCTGCACGGTCTTTTCCGGGAATATGTCGCACATTCATACCAATACTTCACAGACGAAGACTTCGACAGTGTCTATAGGATAAACCCGTCAATCGCTCTGGCGAGCTACAGGATGAAACATTCCCGTCGCTAGACATGTGAGTGATCCTTATTGCGGCACGACAGCATCAACGCCTCAGAAGCCGGCGCCTGACTGGGAGAAACCTTCGCCCCGCCGGGCCGCCGGCTGATCTGGACACGCAACCCCGCCTCAAACACATCCAGCCACAGGCAAGTTACCTGCGATAGCTAAATACGGCCCATCAACAGGCCGTTTTATCTTCGACCCTTTGTCGCCTTGCCGCAGGATGTCATGACCGCCAACCACGTCTCTCCTTCAAATGACGACACCGCTCCCAGCGCACTTGATCTTGCGCGGAACCAACGGTTAAGTCTCATGGATCTGCTGAGCGTGACCGAGGCGCTCAATGCCGCCGGCCAACGAGCCGCTGCTGTGGAACTCTACAAGACCTGGGTCGCATTCAACGACAACAATCCCGTCATTCATCTTGCCTATTTCAACTATGCCGTCGCGCTCAGCCAGCTCGGCGACCGCGCGGGCGCCGTACAGGCATTCCGCGCCTGTTTGAAGGCCAATCCGCAATTCGCTCCCGGCCACATCAATCTCGGCCGTGTCCTTGAAGATAGCGGATTGATCGGCCAGGCTGTGGAACAGTGGTCGCATTATGCCGAGACGACGAAACATCTCGACGCCGAAGCGGTGGGCCATCGGCATATGGCCCTGCAGAACATCGGCCGGGTCCTCGAAGGCGCTGGAAAGCTTGATGACGCTGAGACCGCCTTGCTGCAGGCGTTCGAGCTGCGGCCGGAATTGCCGGAAGCAGGCCAGCACTGGGTGTCATTGCGGCAGCGGCAGTGCAAATGGCCGGTGCTTGCGCCCTCGAACCACGTCCCTGCCCGCAAGATGCTCGACGCCATGTCGTCGCTGACGCTGAGCTGTTACGCCGACGATCCGATGTTCCAGCTGGCCAAGGCATATCGCTATAGCAAAACGGTGGTCGGCACGCGCCCGGACCTCAGTCGTTTTCCGCGCAGATCACCGAAGCAGAAGTCGGGGACCGGTGAGCGGCTGCGCGTCGGCTACCTCTCGTCGGATCTTCGCGATCATGCCGTCGGCTTCGCTCTTTGCGAGGTTCTGGAGTTGCATGACAAGAACAGCCTTGAGGTCTTCGCCTATTATTGCGGTAACGTCCGCAACACTGACAGCACGCAGGAGCGGATCAAGGCAGCGGTTCATTGCTGGCGGGATATCCATGGCCTCGACGATGCCGCAGCGGCCTCGCAGATCATCTCCGACGACATCGATATCCTGATCGACGTGAATGGCTACACCAAGGACGCGCGCACGAAGATTTTCGCCTATCGTCCCGCGCCTGTTATCGTCAGTTTCTGCGGCTACCCCGGATCGATGGGAAGCCCCTTCCATCATTACCTGATCTCTGACGGCTACATGATCCCGCCGGAGAACGACATCTATTACTCCGAAAAAGTCCTGCGCATCGCCTGTGACCAGCCGCTTGACCGCAAGCGGCCCATCGCCGCCCGGCCAAGCCGGGCCGAGGTCGGGCTGCCGGAGGATGCATTCGTTTATGCCAGCTTCAACGGCATGCAGAAGATCACCGAAAGCTGCTTTGCGCGATGGATGACGATCCTGTCTGAAACGCCCGGCAGCCTGTTGTGGCTGCTGGCGGGCGACGAAGATGTCAATCAACGCCTGCAAGGCATCGCAGAAAAAAGCGGCGTCGCACCGGAACGGCTCGTATTTGCGCCGAAGGTCCCGAACCCGCAACATATTGCCCGTATCGGCGTCGCCGATCTGTTTCTGGATACGTTCCCTTATGGCGCTCACTCCACGGCCGCGGATGCGATAACATCCGGCCTGCCCGTCCTCACCATGCCCGGCAAGACATTTGCGGCGCGCTTCTGCGGCAGCATCGTCACGGCAGCGGGTGTTCCGGAAATGATTTGTTCTTCGCCGGAAGATTATGTCGCCCGCGCCATCGGTTTCGAACACGACCGGAAGAGCCTTCTGGAGGTTAGAGAATCGATCGCCCGGCAGCGCGACACCAGCGTGTTGCGCGATATTCCCGCTCTGGCGCAACGTCTGGAAGAGCTGTTCTGGCAGATGCAGGGCGAATGTGAGCGCGGCGAGACACCGGTGCCGGATCTCAGCAATCTCGATCTCTATTACGAACTGGGCGCGGAAGCCGTATTCGAGAACATAGAGTTTGAAGACGAGCAGAGCTACCGCAACCGCTACCTCAAGAAGCTCACCCAGTGGCACGACTATGCGCCAATCCCCTATGACCGTCGCCTCTGGCAAAAACCGGACAACTGAGCGCGGACTATTCTCGACCGGCCGGGGCACGCGCTGCACGGCAGCTCTTCGATGCAAATCTTGACCGCCCGCCGGGCGACGTATGAACAGGACTGATTATCAATGTTCGCGGACGAAAGAATTGTCATTGTGGGCGCCGGGCTTTCCGGCGCAGTCATTGGCCGGGAGCTTGCACTGGCAGGCCATGTGGTCGACATCGTCGACGCCCGCGACCACATTGCCGGCAATTGCCACACCGAACGCGACAGTGAGACTGGCGTCATGGTGCATGTTTACGGTCCGCATATCTTCCATACCGACGACAAGGAAGTCTGGGACTATGTGAACGGCTTCCAGACGTTCATGCCCTACAAGAACCGCGTCAAGACGACGAGCGGCGAGCGCGTCTATTCACTGCCGGTCAATCTGCATACGATCAACCAGTTTTTCGGCAAGAATTTCCGGCCCGATGAAGCCCGGGCCTTCATCGAGGAAAAGGCCGACAAGTCGATTACCGACCCACAGACCTTTGAGGAGCAGGCGCTACGCTTCGTCGGCCGCGATCTCTATGAGGCCTTCTTCAAGGGATATACCGAGAAGCAATGGGGCTGCTCGCCGACAGAGCTGCCGGCCTCGATCCTGAAGCGCCTGCCGGTGCGCTTCAACTATGACGACAACTATTTCTTCCACAAATATCAGGGCATGCCGGAAACCGGCTATACGGACATGATCGAGCGCATCCTCGATCATCCGAACATCACCGTCAGGCTTGGCACACATTTCCAGCGCACCGAGGCGCCCGCCTCCGGTCACGTTTTCTATTCCGGTCCGCTTGACGGTTATTTCGACTTCGAATTCGGTCGCCTGGCATACCGGACGCTGAACTTCGAACGCTTCACCTATGACGGCGACTACCAGGGCTGCGCGGTGATGAACTATGGCGATGTTGCGGTACCCTTTACCCGCATCACCGAACACAAGCACTTTTCTCCCTGGGAGGAACATGTAGGCTCGGTCTGCTACAGGGAGTTCTCCCATGAATGCGGCCCACAGGACATTCCCTATTATCCCATCCGGCTGGTCGAAGACAAAGAACAGCTTGCCGAATATGTAGCGCGTGCCGAACGGGAAGTGTCGGTAACCTTTGTCGGACGGCTGGGGACCTATCGTTACCTCGACATGGACGCGACCATTCGAGAGGCGCTCGATACCGCCCGGCTCTATCTCGCCAGGCAATCGGAGGGTGCTCCCATGCCGGCATTTCTGCATTCGCCCGTCTGAGACGGATCTGTCGCGTTCTTCTCCATAAATGCAGGCATTTGACACTCCGGCTTGGCCGGAGTTCATCAACATTTTTCCCGCATGACATGACGTCCCTCGCCTCTGACAGCAGGCCAGCGCCTGTCGCATTTGTGGCGTTGAAGACAGTATCGCAAAGGGAGATCGGCTGAAGCGCAGCAACTTCAGGTTCAGGCAAGCCCGATTGCGTAATCAACATCTGAAAAATGGTGGACCCGAATAACCGATGCCCCTTTGGGGGGGGCTTGGGCGGAAAATCCACCTGTTAAGCTTGGACTTTAGGATTTTTCAGACATGACGTCGATCATTTCTTCCCTGAATGTCAATCAGATCAGATATCTTTCGACAGAGGCGGTCGCAGCCTGGACAACCGACGACGTGGCGTCGCTTTCCACAACGCAGATCAAAGCGCTCTCGTCGGCTCAGATCGCGGCATTGGATGTAGAGGATGTCAAAGTCCTCAACTCGCAACAGTTGAGCGCCATTTCGCAGGTCGCCATCGTTGGCCTGACGCTGGATCAACTCAATATTCTCGATCAATACGCCATTAAAAGTCTGAATTCGAGCCAGGTTTCTGCGCTCACCACCACCCAGCTTCAGGCCCTGACGACCGATCAGGCGGAGGCTTTGACCTCATCTCAGGTGCGCGCCCTCAGTGCGACGCAAATTGCCGCCCTGAGCGCGGAAGATATCGCAACATTCTCAACCGCTGATATGGCCGCGATCACGAACAGAGCCGTGCCGGGCCTAAGCACGGAAGTGATTGCAGGTCTGACCCCGGATCAAATCGCGGCCCTGAGCACAAGCGCCGTTGCAAGCCTGACAACCGACCAGATCGCGGTCCTGAGCCCGGATCAGGCCGAAGCTCTTACGCCGGCACAGGTCAGGGTGTTGAGCTCGATGCAACTCGCGGCCCTCGGCACAGATGACATAGCGACATTCTCCACCGCCGACATCGCGGCGATTACCGTCAAAGCCATGCCGGGCCTCAGCACCGAAGCAATCGCAGAGTTTACCCCTGATCGGATCGCCGCCCTCAATGCAAGTGCGATTGCGGGTCTGACAATCGACCAGATCGAAAGCCTGAGCACCGCCCAGATCGCCGCATTGACGACGGCTCAGATTGCCGCGCTCAAAACAACGCACATCGCCGCCTTAAGCACGAGCCAGGTCGAAGCCCTGTCACCGGCACAGGTGAGATCGTTGAGTGCAGCACAATTCGTGGCCCTGAGTGCGGAGGATATAGCGACATTCTCAACCGCCGATATCGCGGAGATCACCGCCAAAGCCATGCCACGTCTGGGCACGGAGACGATCGGCGCGCTTACCAGAGATCAGGTCGCCGCATTGACGACGGCCCAGATGAACGCGCTTGGCGTCGCGCAATTCCAGGCCCTGAGCGCTGCTCAGATCGAGGCCCTGTCAACCGCTCAGATTGCCGCCCTCAACACAGGGGTGATCGCAAACCTGATCGCCGATCAGATCGAAGTCTTTAGTACCCAGCAGGTCGAAGCCCTGTCCTCGGCACAGGTGAAGCTGCTGAACTCGGTACAACTTGCGGCTCTGAGCGCGGAGGACATAGCGACATTTTCGACCGCCGATATTGCGGCGATCACGAGCAAGGCCATGGCCGGCCTCAGCACGGACGCAATCGCGGCGCTGACCACCGCCCAGATCGCAGCCCTGACCACCAGCGCCATCGCCGGCCTGACGGCCGATCAGGTCGAAGCATTGAGCACCGGCCAGGTCGAGGCCCTGTCGCCGACACAGGTGAAGTCACTGAGTTCAACGCAAATTGCGGCCCTGAGCATTGAAGATCTGGCGACATTCTCGACCGCCGATATCGCAGCCATCACCAACAGAGCCATGCCGGGCCTGAACACGGATGTTATCGCAGCCCTCACCACGGCTCAGATCGGTGCCCTGAGCACCAGTGCTATTACCGGCCTGACCTCCGACCAGATCGAAGCCCTGAGCGGCAATCAGGTCAGCCTTCTATCCGCCGCGCAGATCAAGGCATTGAGCGCAGCACAGGTCGCCGCCCTGGGCAACGATGTGACCGCCTTGTCCACCAACCAAACAGCCATGTTGAGTGCTGCGGGCGTCAAGGGTCTGACCACGGATCAGATTGCAGCCCTCAGCATCGATCAGTTCTCGGCCTTGACCACCGTCCAGATCGGAGCTCTCAGCTCGGGACAGATTGCAGCGTTGAGCACGGACAATATCGCATCGCTTTCCGTGGCCCAGCTCGCGGCAATGAGCACCTCTGGCATCGTCGGACTTTCGAGCAGCCAGATCGCCGCCCTCAGCACCGATCAGGTTTCCAGACTGTCGACCAAGCAGATGGGGCGGCTGAGCGCGGCACAGGTCGCCACCCTTGGTACAGACGACATAGCCGCTCTTTCAACCGCCCAGATTGCCTCCCTGAGCGCTGCGGGCATTGCGGGACTCAGCTCGCAGCAACTGGCGACCCTCAGCACCAGCCAGGCTGAAGCCCTGACGAGTGCGCAGATCGTCAATCTCGGTTCCACACAGATTGCGCAGCTGGGAACGGACGATCTGGCGAAATTCACGACCAAGGACATCGCCGCGATCAGTTCGAGTGCGATCTCAGGATTGTCGGCGGAGACCATCGCCTCCCTGACGACAGCCCAGATTGCCGCCCTGAATATGCAAAGCATCGCTGCGTTGAGCACCGTGCAGATCGCCGCCCTGAGCATCGCCCAGGTCGAGGCCTTGACCACCGCCCAGGTCAGCGCTCTCAGCTCCAAACAGATAGCGGCCTTGAGCGCGGACGACATTGCGACATTCTCGACCAAGGACATCGCCGCGATCAGTCCGAATGCGGTCGCGGGTTTATCAACGGAAACCATGGCGTCGCTGACGACAGCCCAGATTGCGGCGCTGAGCACGGCGGGCATTGGCGCACTGAGCACCGGGCAGGTCGCCGCCTTGAGTACCGCTCAGGTCGAGGCCTTGACCAGCGCCCAGGTCGGCGCACTCAGCTCGACGCAGGTAGCGGCCCTGGGCGCAGACGATATCGCAACGTTCTCGACCAGAGACATTGCCGCGCTCAGTTCGAATGCGGTCCCGGGCCTGTCAACGCAAACCATAGCGTCGCTGACAACAGCGCAGATCGCCGCGCTGAGTACGGCCGGCATCGGCGCGCTGAGCACGGGACAGGTCGCCGCCTTGACTGGTGATCAGGTGGACGTTCTGACCAATACCCAGATTGCTGCGCTCACCTCCAAACAGGTTGCGGCTCTCAGCGTGGCTGACATTGCCTCGCTTTCGGCGGCCCAGATCGCCGCCCTCAGCACCGGCGGTATAACGGGCCTGACCACTGATCAGATCGCGGCCCTCGACACCACGCAGGTCGAGGCCCTGACCGATATCCAGGTCGGTGCTCTCAGCTCGAAACAGATTGCAGTCTTGAGTACGGATGACATAGCAACGTTCTCGACCAAGGACATCGCGGCGATCAGTTCGAATGCCGTCCCAGGTCTGTCAGCGGAAACCGTGGCGTCGATGACCACGGCTCAGATCGCAGCGTTGAGCACGGCCGGCATTGGTGGACTGAACACCGGACAGGTCGCCGTCCTGACCAGTGATCAGGTGGACGCCCTGATGAGTACCCAGGTGGGTGCCCTCACCTCCAAACAGGTTGCGGCTCTCAGCGTGGCCAGCATCGCCTCGCTTTCGGCAACCCAGATAGCCGCGCTCAGCACCGCGGGTATAGCCGGCCTGACCACTGACCAGATCGCGGCCCTCAACACCGCTCAGGTCGAGGCCCTCACCAGTGCTCAGATCGGTGCTCTCAGCGCAAAACAGATTGCGGCGCTTAGCGCCGATGATCTTGATACATTCACCGCCGCCGAACTGGCTGCCATCAGCTCGAGTGCAATCTCGGGCCTGTCGACGGCTGCAATCGCTTCGCTGACGACAGCTCAGATCGCGGCCCTGGGCACGGCGGCGCTACCCGGCCTGACCACCGACCAGATCGCGGCGCTCAGCATCACCCAGGTCGAGGCCCTCACCAGCGCCCAGGTCGGCGCCCTCACCTCCAAGCAGGTTGCGGCTCTCAGCGTAGCCGGCATCGCCTCGCTTTCAGCAGCCCAGATCGCCGCCCTCAGCACGGCGGGCGCGGCAGGCCTGACCGCTGATCAGATCACGGCCCTCAACACCGCTCAGGTCGAGGCCTTCACCAGCGCTCAGATCGGTGCTCTCGGTTCGAAACAGATTGCGGCCCTTGGCGCCGATGATCTCGATACATTCACCGCCGCTGAGCTGGCTGCCATCAGCTCGAGTGCGGTCTCGGGCCTGTCGGCAGCAACGATCGCTTCGCTGACGACAGCTCAGATCGCAGCCTTGGGTGCGGCGGCAGTGCCGGGTCTGACCACGGACCAGATCGCCGCCCTCGGCACCGGTCAGGTGAACGCGCTGACCAATGCCCAGATCGCCGCCCTCACCTCCAAACAGGTTGCGGCTTTGGATACGGCCGACATCGCCTCCCTTTCCGTAAACCAGATAGCTGCTCTGGACGCCAAGGCGATCGCAGGCCTTGGCAGCGCACAGACCGGCGCGTTGAGCATTGAACAGGTTCAGGCATTATCCACCCGTCAGATCGCATCGTTGAATTCGGATGCGCTCAAGGGCCTGTCTGCGGAGATGCTGGAAACCTTCTCAACGGAAGAACTCGCCGCGATTGGTTCAAGCGCGATAAAGGGACTGTCCACGGGCTTTATCGCCGCTCTTTCCACCGCTGAGGTGGCAGCCCTCAGTACGGCTGGCGTCGCCGGATTGACTGGCGATCAGATCAACGCCCTTGGCAGGGATCAGATCGAAGCACTCTCTACAAACCAGATCGCCGCACTAAGTTCGGCCGGACTTGCGGGGTTGACGACTGAAGATCTGGCAACATTCTCGACCGGCGAGCTTGCTGCCATCAATTCGACGGCGATCAGGGGGTTGTCCACCGCCGTTGTAGCGTCCCTGTCGCCTCAGGAGATCGCCGCCTTGACGACAAGCCAGGTGGCCGCGCTGAGCTACGGCCAGGTGGCGGCAATGGGATCTGCGCAAATCGGAGCGCTGTCACTGTCCCAGGTCAGCGCCCTCAATGCGATGCAGGCAGCCGCGCTTGGCGGCGACGACCTCACAACATTTTCCACCGAGCAGATCATCAGCTTGAGTTCGAGCGCGATCTCGGGATTGAGCACCGGTACGCTCGCTGCCTTGACGACATCCCAGGCGGCCGCCTTCACGCCAGGTCAGATCGCCGCCATGACCTCGGCGCAGGTTACGGCATTAAATAGCGCAAAGCCCACAAACAGCTCCGTGCAGGATATCGCCTCCTTCATCTCAACCACCGAGCAGCAGGCTGCGACCCCGGACAATGCAGCCGGGACCGATACATCAACGAACGCTTCGAGTGAGAAGCAGGAGGCGTCTGACGTCGCTGCAACCATTTTGTCCTACCTGGACGTCTGACTTTCGCTCGTGAGCAGACCTGAAAACCGGTGAAGCCCCAGCCGGCTTGACCACCATGCAAGCGCATAGATGGATGGCAGTTCCGGGCTGATATCGCCCAAAAGCAGAACACCGGGGATCAGGTTCCAAAACCTCCGATCCCCGGTGCCAATGTTCAAAGCGGTGCTTTCAGTCCCTCAGCTGAGGGCGGCCTAAAAGCAGGGCAAGGATCAAAACTCCTCCCAATTATCCGCCGCGGTATTCAATGCCGCATTGCCGGAAAACGCAGCCTTGATCCTGCCGCCCAGGGCGCGGGCGGGAGAACGAGCGGGCCTGTCGGCAGGTGAAGCCGAACGCACTGGCGCAGCGGCCTCGCTGAACGAACCTTCCGACAGTTTGAACTGGGCGATCAGCCCGTTCAGCGAAGACGCCTCGCGCGCAAGGCCGTGGCTGGCGGCAGTGCTTTCCTCCACCATGGCGGCGTTCTTCTGGGTGTCCTGATCCATCTGGTTCACGGCCGTATTGATCTGCTGAAGACCTGAGGATTGCTCCTGCGCCGATTCCGCGATGGCCGCAACGTGCCGGTTGATTTCCTTCACCTCCGTCACGATCAGTTCCAGCGCCCTGCCGGTTTCGCCAACCAGCTGTACACCCTGCTGAACCTGACCGTTCGATGTCGTGATCAGGTTCTTGATCTCCTTGGCGGCGCCGGCGGAGCGCTGCGCCAGTTCGCGAACTTCCTGCGCGACAACGGCAAAGCCTTTGCCCGCCTCTCCCGCACGGGCTGCTTCAACGCCCGCATTCAGCGCCAGAAGGTTGGTTTGGAACGCGATCTCGTCGATCACGCCGATGATATTGGAAATCTCATTGGCGGATGTCGAGATCTGCTCCATTGCCGCGACGGCCTGCTGCACCACCTCCCCGGACTTTTCAGCGCCGACTTTTGCGCGGCCGACGAGGTGACCCGCTTCCTGCGCCCGTTTCGTGGCGTCTTTCACCGTCGTGGTGATCTCTTCCAGCGCAGCCGCAGTCTCTTCGACGGCGGCAGCCTGCTGCTCCGTGCGTCTCGCCAGATCGTCTGCCGCAGACCTGATCTCGTTGGCGCCGGCATCAATGCCGCGTGCGTTCTGCGCTACCTGGCTCAAGGTCGACTGCAACTGCTCCGCAGCCCGGTTGAAATCACCACGGATACCGTCAAGGCCGGAGACAAATGGCTGAACGATCCGGTAAGTGACGTCGCCCTGGGCAATCTTCGAAAGGGCTGTGGCAAGATTGTCGACGGCAAACTGTACGTCGGCAGCTTCCCTGGCCTTCTGTTTCTCGCGCTCGATCCGGTCCTTTTCCGAAGTCGACCGGTTGGCCTCCGTTTCATTCTCAAGCCGGAGGCGCTCGATTGCGCCTTCGCGAAATGCCTGAACGGCGGCGGCCATCTGGCCAACTTCATCCCTGCGATCCATTCCGGCGATTTCGCTCGCCGTATCACCGGCCGCCAGCGATTCCATGCGCGCACGAAGCCGCGCAATCGGGGTGGTGATGCCTCGGGAGGAAACAAGCAGGCCAAGTGCGATCACAGCCAGAGAAACGAGCGCGAGCGTAATCAGGCCCGTCCAGATCGTCGTATTGGTGCTGGCTGTGAGGCGCTCTCTCCCCTCATTCATGACCTGGATGAGCTGCTCATTGCCGGCACTGATCTTTGGCGAGACTTCGGCAATTTTTCGAAGCACGTTGAGCGCCATCTGTTGCGCTTCGGCGCGTTGCCCTGCCTGCATGAGGGCGATGACCTGATTGCCGATCTCTTCGACTTCGACAACACCCTTGAGGATATCGCGGGCGGCATCCGTGCGCGCCGGCACCAGCTCCATGATCTTGTTCTGGCGTTCCTCGAGCTGCTTCCGGTCGGCTCTGAAGGTTTTGACGGCAGCTTCGAAATCACCACTGGCCGGGTCGTTGAGGCTGGCGCGAAGCATCTGCATGCCAAGCGCATTGAGGTTTCCGCTGGTTCTGGCGTTCAGAACCGCAGCAAGGGCCTCATGGCCGATGAAGTCGCTATAGACGTTGTCGGTTTTTTGATATTGCAGGCTGACGTAGCTTATTCCGGAAAGCGACATCAGGCTCATCAACGAGATGACAAAAACGACCTTCGTTTTTATCTTGGTATTCTTCAGGAAAGACATGAATGGCCTCAAGGCAAGCACTCCTCCAGCCGCCCTCGCGGGAGGCCGGGGAATATATGATGAAACATCGCGGGTAGCTGTTGCCCCTCCTCATAGGGCGACAAGCGAGAGCCATTTTCGAACCGCCGCCAGGCAGGTCTAGGTGGCTCCGCTTGTTCTACCGGCTCCGCCGATGAAACCTTGGAACCTGCGTATTTTAGATTTCACAAAATCACTAAATGAAGTGTTACCCGGACTATGCAAGTGCTGACAATCCGCTGCACCGCAAAAGCGTTCAGGCATCATTTTCACGTGTAGCGGCGGCCTCCGCGGCTATGCCGGAAACCGACGCCATAGGGCTGACCGATAGCAAGATGGCTCGGCTCCGCAACGGATGATTTTTCCGATATTTCTCACGTCAGGTCATGAAGGGCTTTGCCGAGCGGAGGTCCAACACGGAACTCGGAAAACCTGACCTCCAGGCCCTCGCGCTCCGGTGTGCAGCACATGGGTCCGACCTGATAGAATGGCGATTTTGGAAACGGGCAAAGTTTCAGAAGAGGCCAGCGGATTCCATCAGCGGATGTTTGAACGCGCAGCACGCCATCCGCAACGGTGACGCGCAGATACAGATCAGACGCGTCGCCTGCGTAGGCAGTTGTGGACCAGTCGGAGCGACCCAGAGTTAGCACATTGCCGATGCAGGCAACACCGTCCGACAATTCGATACCCGCCTTGATCCAGTGTGACTCATCGATCCGGACCATGATCCCTGCCTGATCGTACAGTTCCTCATAACGTCCATGGATCCGCAATGAAGCGGTGAAATCCCCCTGCCATTCCATTCCGAAGAAGTGCCCGCTATCGCGCGTAAAGCCATAGTAGGTCTCACGCCAGAAATCGGAGCCTTTATCAGTGGTGACGTGGAGGACCTGGTTATCGAGCGACCATTGCTGCGGCTCATTATGCCAAACACACCTCTCGAACATGGGTATCCCTAGCTTCGTTCATACGACGGAATCGGTGGAGTTATACGTCGAGAGAGGCAGGCTGGCCAGCACACATGCACCTGCGATCGGGAAGCTTAGAAGCCGCGAAGGCACCAGCAGCACAAGCAAAAGCAGCGTAAAGCCTCCGGCCAATAGGAGCATCTCGCCAAAGGCAAGCCAGAAGAGAGCTCGCCATCTGCTTTCACGCGTTACGTTTCAGAACATATTCGTTTGTCAGGAGGATGTTCAGCAATATCGTGACCTGCGCGGGTTCAAGCAGCGCGTCTTCGAAGTAGCTGAGGTCCGTGCCAGCCTGCCGGCCCTTGTCGAACAGGGCCGCAAGCAAACGGTGCGCATCAAGATCGATGGAGCCGGCGAGTTCGAGGCAGCCCGAGTCCGGCGGCATGAAGGCGGTGTCGAAATCGGCGTAATAGATGTCCAGCATCGCAATTGGTCTAGCGGATGGAAGGATTTGAACGCCCCATTTTGCGTGCAAGGCTCAGGCATTTAAAAGGGGCGATCAGGGACCGCCCCCGACGGAATATTCCTGTTTCAGTCCGCTTACGCAGGACGCTCCTCGCCTGCATTCGGTCGCCAGGTAATCAACCTCTTCTCCGCAAAATCCAGAATGAGGTCAATAACAAGAACAAAGACCGCGAGGATGATGATGCCCGCAAAAACGCCGACCGCATCGAAGTTTCCTTCCGAGCGGGCGATCAGGTAACCGAGGCCAGCGGAAGCTCCCAGATATTCGCCGATGATTGCGCCGACCACCGCAAATCCGACGGAAGTGCGCAACGACGATAAGATCCAGCTCGCCGCCGCCGGGAAATAGACATGACGCAGCAGATCCGAGCGCTTCGCACCAAGAATGCGGGTATTGGAAAGCACGACCGGGTTCACTTCGCGTACGCCCTGCATGGCGTTGAAGAACGTGACGAAGAAGACGAGCGTAACCGCAAGCGCAACCTTCGACCACAGGCCAAGACCGAGCCAGAGCACGAAGATCGGGGCCAGAACGACACGCGGAATGGCATTCACGGCCTTGATGAACGGATCAAGCACCCGGGCGACGAAGGGGCTGAGGCCCAGCCAGACGCCGGCGCCGACGCCGAGACCTGTTCCGATGAGATAGCCAAGCACCGTTTCGCTCAGCGTGATGCCGACATGCTTGTAAAAACCGGCATCGGCAACCCAGTCAATCACCTGTTTGACGATGTCATAGGGCGCGGGAAAGAAGAAGCGGTCGATGGCGCCCGAGGTGACACCGAGCTGCCACCCGCCCAAAAGCACGACCAGAAGAACGATCTGGATGATACGAACATTAACGGCTTGCATAGCTTTTCTCCACTTCGCCACGCAGGGACGCCCATATATCGCGATAGAGCGTCATGAATTTTGGATCGAGTTTGATTTCCGCAACGTTGCGGGGCCGTTCAAGATCGACAGGGAAACTCTCGATGACTCGGCTTTTCGGGCCTGCAGCGAGAACGACAACCCGGTCTCCGAGCGCAATCGCCTCTTCCAGATCATGGGTGATCATCACCACTGCACGGCGATCCTCCTGCCACAGGCGCAGCAATTCGTTCTGCATGAGGTGGCGGGTATGAATATCCAATGCGGAGAAGGGTTCATCCATCAGGATGACCTTCGGCTCGGTAATGAGCGCCTGCGCCATCTGCACGCGTTTGCGCTGTCCACCGGAGAGCTGGTGCGGAAAACGGTCTCCGAAACCCTTCAGGCCAACCTTTTCAAGCCAGGCCTGAACCTTGGCGCGCCGCTCATTTTCGGGAACGCCGCGGAACATCAAGCCAAGCTCGACATTCTGAAACGCGGTCTTCCAGGGAAGAAGCGCGTCCTGCTGGAACAGATATCCGATGTTGTTCTGTACGCCCTTGACGAGCGAACCGTCGATGGAAACCTTGCCCTGCGCTGGCTTCAACAGGCCCGCGATGGCGTTGAGAATGGTGGACTTTCCGCATCCCGTCGGCCCAACGATGGAGAGGAACTCGCCATCGCCGACCTTGAGATTTACGTTTTGCACGGCAACAAACGAACCGAACGCCATGGTCACGTCGTCGATTGCCACCATCGGCTGGGGTTTGAGTTCCGTCACGGGTTCTAGCTTTCTGGCTGGCGAAGACATGGCGACCTCTCAGTTTGCGGCCTTCGAGGCCGCGGCCTCGACGAACTTGTTGGTGTAGGTGGTGTTGAGGTCGATCGTCGCCTTTGCGACCGCATCGTTGAAGCTTTTCAGGACGGCCAGCGGCGTTTCGAGATCGGCAGGCTCAAACTTGCCATCTTCGGAGAAGATCGCCTTGGCCGCTTCAACTGCCTTGATGTAAGTCTGCTTGTCGCCGGACACGAAATCATCGGGAAGCTTTGCGACGATTTCTTCCGCAGAATGCTGCTTCATCCAGTGCAGAGCCCGAACCGTTGCATTGGTGACCTTCTGGATCACTTCGGGATTGGCGTTGATATAATCCTGCGTCGCGTAAAGAACTGATGTCGGATAGATGCCGCCGTAGACATCCTTGGCGCCCTGATCACTACGGGCATCGATGAGGATCTTGCCGAGCCCGCGCTCCACGACGATGGTCGCGGCAGGGTCGTAATTGACGAGCAGATCGATCTTGCCCTGCTGCAGGGCTGCAACGGCCGCAGCGCCCGAACCGACACCGATGATGGAAATGTCGTTGTCGCTGAGATTATGCTGCTTCATGTAGTAGCGAATGAAGAAGTCCGAAGAGGAGCCGGGCGACGTGATGCCGACCTTCTTGCCCTTGATCGTCTCGGGCTTGGCCGGATCGAAATCGGTGTCGTTCTTGCCGGCGAGAACCAGACCTGAGTTACGGGCAAGCTGCACGAAGCCGACCACGTGCTTGTTCTGCGACTGCATCTGGATCGTATGATCGTAGAAACCCACGGCAACGTCGGTGGAACCGGCAACCAGAGCCTGAAGCACCTTAGAGCCGCCCTGGGCAAAGTTCTCGGTCGTTACATCAAGGCCTTCCTCCTTGTAGAAGCCTAGACTGGCGGCCACGGGGAAAGGCAGGTTGTTGAGGTTATACGAGCCAACGCTCATTCTGACGGATTCGGCATTGGCGGATGCCGCCAGCGCACAGAGCGCGGCGGTTGCAAGCAGATATTTACGCATAAGGGTCTCCTCCCGGTTTGACTATATTTTGCGCCACTATGGCCGCGTCTAGGCTGCGTCTTCAATCGCAGCGGTTGGTTTGGCGAAGGCAAAGCCTTCGAAAAGCCTGCGCGCCGTCCTTACAAGTCCGGCCGTTATTGCGCCGTTTCGCATTTCCAGCTGCACGTCGAGGCAGCCGGCGGGATGTTCGATGCGGATCTGGGTGGGCACAGAAAGGCCTCCGGCCACATCATATGCGACGGAGCCTTTGGTGACAGCCGCGGTTGCTATGCCAACAGCACCGGTCGTCGCCAGTGCGGGATGACACTCGTTGGGCATGAAATACCGTACCGAGAGAGTGCCGCCTCTGCGGGCCGGCGCAACGAGCACCGGTTTCGGAATGACCATGTCTTTCACATCGCCCATTCCCATCAACGTTCCGGCCTCAATGCGGATGCGGGTCATCCGTTCGATGAGATCCTTGTGGGCGCTCAGGGTTTGCGGATCCTCGTAACCCGTCATGCCGAGATCGGCTGCGCGGATGAGAACCATCGGAATGGCGCAGTCTATGGCCGTCACGTTGACGCCATCGATCACGTCAACCGGCTTTCCGGTGGGCAGCAGCTTGCCGGTTTTCGCACCCGCCGCATCCATGAATGTCAATGCGATGGGCGCCGCCAGGCCCGGAACACCGTCGATCGAGGCGTCGCCGAGATAAATAACCTCGCGGCCGCGTGTCGGGACCTTCGCCTCGATCAGCTTGCCGGTATTCACGTTATGAATTCGCACAAGAGTATCGTTGCCCTGCGCTTCGACAAGCCCCGCTTCGATGGCGAAGGGGCCGACGGCGGCCAGCATGTTTCCGCAGTTTGGCGAATAGTCGACATACTGCCTGTCGGTCCGAACCTGTGCGAACAGATAATCTATGTCGGCGCCTCTGACCGTGGAAGGTCCGATAATCGCAACTTTGGAGGTGACCGGATTGCCTCCGCCAATGCCGTCGATCTGCAACGGATGGCCCGACCCCATGATGGAAAGAAGGGCCGCGTCCCGGTCTGCTCGATCACGCGGAAGATCGGATGCAAGAAAGAACGGTCCACGCGACGTTCCACCGCGCATCAGCACACAGGGTATCTTCAGCAGATCGTTCATGGGTTGCCTCAATATTGCATTTGGCGGATCAATACGCCGTGTTGTTGCAATATGAGCAAAAGAGTCTAATCTGTTAAATGCAATGTTTTGGAGTTTTATTGCGGCATGAGCATCAATTGCGAAATTCTGGATCTGCGGGCATTTCAAGCGGTGGTTGAATTCGCCAGTTTCCACAGGGCCGCCGAGGCGCTGCACATCTCGCAACCGGCGCTCACCCGCCGCATCCAGAAACTGGAGCAGGCCATCGGGGCGCCACTTCTGGAAAGAACGACGCGCCACGTCGCACCCACCGCCATGGGGCAGGAAGTCATGCCCCTCGTCCGGCGGATGCTCGAGGAATTTGACGGGTCGCTTTTTGCCATGAAGGACGGCGCGCAACGGCGCGGGCTGATCACAATGGCTTGCGTCCCCACCGCCGCTTTTTACTTTCTTCCCACCGTCATAAAGACCTTTAGCCAGCAATATCCCCACATAAGGCTGCGGATCAGGGACTTGACGGCCAATGAGGGTCTGCAGGCGGTCGCCAGAGGCGAGGTGGAATTCGGCATCAACCTGATGGGCAATTCTGATCCCGAGCTTTCATTCGAGCCACTCATCGATGACCCCTTCGTGCTGGCAATGCGAAAAGACCACCCTCTGGCAGCGTTCGAAACGATCGAGTGGGACCAGCTGGAGGCCTATCCGCTGGTCGTCGTGGATCGTTCAAGCGGCAACAGGACGCTTCTGGACAGCGCGCTTGCACGGCACAATCTGAAATTGAACTGGTTTTATGAGGTCACGCATCTCAACACATCACTCGGTCTCGTCGAAGCCGGGCTTGGGATTTCAGTCCTGCCGCGGCTGGCAACGCCGCAGGACGATCATCCATTCCTCATCACCCGGCCGATCGTCAACCCGGTGGTCTCCCGTACGATCGGCATCGTGCAAAGGCGAAGCAGTGCTCTTTCCCCAGCCGCCGAAAAATTTGTGAGGATGCTGCTCGAGACCTGGAAAACACAATGATCTCTTTAGAAAAATACCTTCTACGACATCCCGGCTAGTGGCGGCGCAAACCGTAGGTGCGCGGTAACAGCCTCTGATTTGCAGATCGCTCGAATGAACGAATTTGCACCAGAAGCTACACCCGGGCCTCGATATCCAGCACCAGCTTTTTCAGCAGCGCCGCGAGGTTCTCGCGCTCGTCCGGAGTGAGGCCCTGCAGGAAATTCAGTTCGCTTGTCATGTCCTGACGAAACGCCTTTTCCGCCAGTTCGATGCCGGCCGGCATGAGGCATACGACAACGCTGCGCCCATCGAGCTTCGATTTTCTGCGCTCGATGAGGCCGGCCTTTTCCAATCGGTCGAGCCGGTGCGTCAGGCCGCCTGAAGAGAGCATCAGCGTCGTGTACATCTCCGTCGGCGTCAGCTGGTAGGGCGGTCCCGACCGGCGCAATGTGGCAATAACATCGAACTCGCCGCGATCGAGACCAAAGCCGGCGAATGTCTCTTCTATTGACGGTGCCAGAAGGCTGCTGAGCCGTTTGGCGCGCCCGAAGATAGCCATCGGCTCGGTATCGATATCAGGCAGTTCCCGCGCCCACTGGCCACGGAGACGATCGACATGATCTTCCCTGTCAGTTTCAATCGTCCGATCCGCCGTCGTGTCCGGCATCGCCTGCTTCATCTCATCACCCCATTACCACTCTGAAAACCATATACGGCTTTGCCTGCTCCGTGAATATATCTTTGCGAGAAGATAGATATCTTGACAGGAAGATAAATCGCACATATATCTTCTCGCGAAGATAGTTTTGTCTCAGGGAGGAGACCAGATGTTTTCCATACGCCGTCATCACGAGCCGAAGCCCGGCGAGAGCCGGACAGTGCGTTATGAAGGATGCGAATACGGAAGCGCCGTATCCATCTTTCTAGTCAATGCCGATCCGGGTCGCGGCCCTGATCTGCATGTTCACCCCTATGCCGAAACCTGGGTGGTGCGCAAAGGCGAGGCCGAGTTCACCATAGGCGATCAACGGGCGCGCGGCTCGTCGGGAGACATCGTCGTCGGGCCTGCCAATATCCCCCATCGCTTTGAAAATATCGGCACTGACCGGCTGGAGATCATCTGCATCCATCCGAGTGAAACGTTCCAGCAGACCTTCCTGTAATTCCGTTCCAGCAAGAGGAGAAAGACAATGGCCAAAATGATTTTCCTGAACCTGCCGGTGAAAGATCTGGCTGTTTCAACCACCTTCTACGGGGCAATCGGCTGCGTGAAGAACGAGGAGTTTTCCAACGAAGACGCAAGCTCGATGGTGTGGTCGGACACGATTACCTTCCAGCTTCTGCGGCATGACTATTACAAGACCTTCACCGCCAAACCGATCGCCGATGCTCACAAAACAAACGGCATGCTGATCGCTCTTTCGCGCGACAGCCGCGAAGAGGTGGATGCCATGGTTGACGCCGCGGCAAAAGCGGGCGGACAGGCGGATGTTCGAGAGCCGCAGGATCTGGGTTTCATGTATCTTCGCACCTTCGCCGATCCCGATGGCCACGAGTTTGAACCCGCTTACATGGATTTAAGCAATGCGGGCTGACGTCACTATACGTTATACACAAAGGGATGATCCCCATTGATAGCGTAAAGCGTGCCTCCCGAATGGTTTTGATATCAGGAAGGCGCTTCGCACTTGACCGTGGGCTGCGAACAGCAGCCGGAAACTAAAGCACGTCCGCCCCTTCACCTAATCGCCGGTGCCCGATACGGCTGCGGCCAGCGCCCTGATCGCCGATGCGTGTGCCGGCGTTCTTGCACGGGAGAGAAGAACGATCTCGGAAGGCGGCAACGAAGGCAGCCCGAGTTCCGCACCCCTGTCGGGCAGACCACGGGCGCTAATACCGCCGAGCGGTGCGACACCCGCTCCCGCAAGAATTCCTTCATGGAGCGCCGAGCAGCTTCCGGCGGTGAACGCATCGCGCCAATCCACGCCGGCTCTTCTAAGCTCCGACACCGCAATTTCCCGGACTCCACACCCGGTTCCCAGCGACACCAGCGGGATGGCGCTGTTCGCGCGTGGCCGCCAGTCTGGAGCGGCCCGCCATCCCAGCTTGTCAGTACGCAGGATTTCGCCGTCAGAGCCACCGCCGTTGCGCCTGAAAATGACGGCGTCCGCCTGTCCGGACGCGAAATTTTCCTTCACGTGCCGCGAAAAGCCGACATTCACTTCAATCACCGCATTGGCAGGAAGTGCCGCACGCATCGCTCTTATGGCCGTCGAAAGGCGGCCCCCGATCGCATGGTCACTGGCAGCCAGGCTGAAGTGCAGCGGTGATTCGTGACCGAAGGTCAGTGCTTCCTCGTGTTTGGCGAGCAGCTCGCGCGCCTTCGGCAGAAACACCTCACCATCCTCCGTGAGCCGCAGATGACGCGGCGAACGGTCGATCAGACGCCTGCCGACACGCTGCTCCAGCATCTTCAATTTTTGGCTGACGACCGGTTGCACGGTTCCCGCCGCCTCCGCCGCCTTTGTCAGGCTGCCGAGCTCGACGGAGAAAATGAACAGGCGAACGCTCTCAAGATCAATCATATGAAATCACTATGTATGGAATATCTATTCTCATCTTCTCATTATGAAGAAATTTGCGCAAGGTGTCTCGGCAACAAGGAGACAAGACCATGCCCATGATCAAAGCGCGTTACACCAAACCCCGAAACGGAAGCGACCCAAAGCTGGAAGTCGCGGCGCTGCTCTCTCGCCTCACGGCGGAAATCCTGCACAAGGACCCGGCCGTCACCGCGGTTCTCGTCGAGAGTGCCGATCCCGAGGACTGGATCATTGCCGGATCGAGTGTCGCCGACCAGAAGATCGGAAGCTTCTATGTCGAGGTTTCGATTACCGAGCACACCAACATAAAGGATGAAACGACCGAATGGGTCCGGCGGGTCTATGACGGGATGAACGCGCTGGTAGGCCCCGTGCACGAGGCGAGCTATGTCCTGGTTCACGCTGTTGATGGCGACGCCTATGGTTATGGCGGGCAAACCCAGAACCTGCGGTGGGCGCGCAAGCACGGATAACGCCGGCAACCAGATGAGGCAGGCCGACAAAGTCAGCGGCGCGGCCCCGGATATACGACCTGCCCGAGGAGGAGGACTACAGCCGTCCCACCTCCTCATTCGGGCGTCGAGCGAAACCGCCCGACACCCGTCATCCAAGTCTACGCTCGCGGGATCAAATCCGCGCACCGCCTGTCGCATCGATCATCTGTCCAGTCGTCCAGCGGGCATCATCCGAGGCAAGGAATGTGATGACGTCAGCAATATCGTCGGCGCGACCGATACGTGAAAAGACGGACAGGGCCTCGGCACCGGCACGGGCCTCAGGCGCTGCCAGCCATTCGGCGTTCATGTCGGTTTCAGTAACACCCGGCAGAACCGAATTGACCGTAATTCCGCGCCGGCCGAATTCCGGGGCGAGTGCCAGCGTCAATGTCTCAAGCGCACCCTTGGATGCCGCATAAGCCGGATGCGTCGGCGCCGCAATGCGCGTGAAACCGGTCGAAACATTGATGATCCGGCCATTGTCGCGGAGATGATCAGCGACAGCCTGAATAAGGAAGAATGGCGCCTTGAAGTTGATCGTCATCAACTCGTCGAACGCGGCTTCCGTTGTTTCTTTCAGCGGCGTCGCCGGGGCAATGCCCGCATTGTTGACGAGAATATCGAGCGATGGCGCGCCGGTGAAAGCGATCGCGGCTTCCTTAAACTGCTCCCACAAGCTGTCGGTCGCTGCTTTCCCTGCCCGCAGATCGGCATTGAGCGCGACCGCCTTCGAACCGAGGGCCTCGATCTCGCGGATCGTTGCCTGTGCGGCATCGGGATTTGCGCCGTAATGGACGCCGATAAGACCTGCACCTTCTTTCGCAAACGCCAGGGCGGCGGCGCGGCCAATACCGCGTGAACTGCCCGTTATGAGGGCGACTTTGTTGGATAGTTTCCGGGACATGGATCACTCCGTTGCGATTTAACTAGCGATCGATATAATAAAAGCCAATCATGATCTGTCAATATTTTTATAGTGATCGATATAATAATGACTGAAACAACGCGAAAACGCGGCAGACCGCGTCTGCTCGATCGGAATGCAGGGCTCGATGTCGCAGCCCGGCTGTTCTGGGAACGCGGCTATGAGGGAACCTCGATAGCGGACCTTACCCATGCGATGGGCATCACCCCGCCGTCCCTCTACGCGACCTTCGGTTCAAAGGAAGAATTATTCCGGCTGGCGCTCGATCATAGCATCGCGCAGCAAAGCCAACGCCGTTCCGAAATGCTGCAGGCGAAAATACCGGCCTACGAGGCGCTCGCCACTTATCTCTACGACATTGCCGAAGGAGACACCCAGCCGGACAAGCCGCGCGGATGCATCGTGTCTACCGCCGTTCTCCAGCATTCGGAAGAAAACGCCTCTGTCGCCCGCACAGCGGCAGCATGGCGCGAGGCGGCAATACAGATTCTCAAGACGCGGTTCGACCGCGCCGTCAGCGAAGGCGAACTGCCCGAGCAAACGGACACGGATACCCTCGCGCGCTTTTATGGCGCCATCATTCAGGGCATGTCTGCACAGGCATGTGATGGCGCATGTACGGCAAGATTGAAGGCTCTGGTCGACGTCGCGCTGACAGCCTGGCCGGGGAAACAGGGCCGTCAGGATTGAACAGGCAGATTGAGGGCTCAGTCAGAATAGGCCGAATAGAGCTGACAGGCGACTCTCCATCAAAACTTGTTCAAGCCCCACCTGCGCGTTAGTGACAGCATTCCCTTTATGATTATTGGTCGAAGGTCTTGAGATACCTGGCCGGAGATGTACCGAGCGCTTTCTTGAACATCGTTATGAAGGCAGATACGGACTCATACCCAAGGTCGCCCGAAACCTGCTGCACTGTTGCCCCCGCTGCAAGACTTCGCAGCGCGATGATCAACTGTAACTGCTGCCGCCAACGCCCGAAAGTCAGGCCGGTCTCCCGTTGAACGAGACGGGCGAGGGAGTTTTCGCTCAACGCCACTCGTGTCGCCCATCGCGCTATCGTGCTTCGGTCAGAAGGATCGTCGACCAGTGCCGACGCGATCCGAGCAAGCCGAGGTTCATCGGTTATCGGCAGATGCAGATCCTCTATGGGCATACGCGACAAGGCCGATAGAAGCAGTGTGGTGAAGAGTTCGGCATCCACCATCGCGACTTCGGACTGGTCAGCCATCTCGATGATAAGTTCCCTGACAAGCGGGGATAGGGAAAGCGTGCAGCACCGGTCCGGAAGGTCGGCGGCGCCCGGCTCAATGAACAGGAAGAACAGACGAGCATTGGCGGTCGCGACATTGCTATGCGGCATGCCCCCTGGAACCCAGACACCACAATGAGGCGGCACCATCCACATCCCGCTTGGAACGCGACAGGTGATCCCGCCTCGCAAAGCCATGACGAGTTGGCCCTTGCGATGTTGGTGCTCGGGAGCTTCGCGCTCGTTTTGCGATACGTCGATCCTGAAGGCATGCGCTCGCGCCGTGGACTCTTCGAGCTCATGGTCGAAGAGAGCTGCGGAAAGAGACATCGGAGGCTGGTTGGATTTAGTGTTCACTTGAGAGGATATCTAAATTCCTCCGAGTGCCTTGTCGATAGGATCATCCGAAAAGATTTCGGAGAATGACGATGGCAATTCAAAAGAACGACCCTCACTGGTGGTCCGATATAGTACGGACTGAAATTCGATTGCCTCACAGGTGCTCTCGCAGACCTTGCATCCTGCCCGCACCGCGCAAGCGGGTCGGGTCCACGCGCATAACCTTTTTGAGGAAGCTTACACGCACCTTCCTCTTGAAAATCCACACGTTCCTTGCCCGCCGGCCCAAAGCCACCTCGACTGTTTCGTGTGCCGACCCGGCTGAAGCCTATATGAATGCCTGCCTGGCGGCACCGCCCTTCTGCTATGTTTCACCGGCAATCTACGGTCTCACCGATGCCGACAACCAGCGAGACCTCCCCACCGGAAGCTCCCGGCCGGGAGATGAGGCGTGAGCACCCGCCCGGTCGTCACCACCGCCAACGTCATTTTTTCCTTGAAGACGTTCGCAGCGGCAATGCTGGTTTATTTCATCGCCATCAGCTTCGATCTGTCTCGACCGTTTTGGGCGGTAGCTACGGTCTACATCGTCGCTCATCCGCTTTCGGGCGCGATCTCCTCCAAGTCAGTCTATCGACTGCTCGGAACTCTCATCGGTGGCGGCGCGACGATCCTCATGGTTCCCACCCTCGCAAACGAGCCTGCACTGCTTTCTGCCGCGATCATTGCCTGGGTCTCGGTATGCACCTTCATCAGTCTTCTCGACCGCACGCCCCGAAGCTATGTTCCGCTACTGGCCGGATATACGGTGCTTCTTGCGGGTTTGCCGCTGGTCACGGCTCCGGCAAACACGTTTGATACGGTCGTATCGCGCATTGAGGAGATCGGCCTTGCCATCGCGTGCGCCTCAATCATCAGCCATGTCGTCTTTCCTGCCCATGTGGGCAACGTTCTCGTCGGTCGGATCGACGCATGGATGGCAAAGACGCGAACGCTCCTCGCCACGACGGCAATCGGAGAGGTGAGCGAAATCCAGAGCAGGATGGAGCGACAAGGTCTCGCGGCGGATGCTGTGGAAATGCGCTCGTTTACGACGCATCTTCAATATGACGGCTCCAGATATCGACGTGCTGTTTCGTTGCCGCGATCACTGCAGCACCGAATGGTGTCCTTGCTTCCATTACTGGCTGAACTCGAAGATTTGCGGCGCTCATTGACCAGGCTGAATACCTCCGGTGCACAATGGGCTCTGGTTGTGATTGCACGGGTGGCTTCTCGTTCGACGAATACCCCAGAACGCCTGAAAGTCGAGATCGATGCGCTTGCTCCGTCCGATACGCTTCACTCCTGGGAAAAGCTTCTCCTCGCCAATGCTTCGCGGAATCTCGGGAATATTCTTCGAATATCCGACGAGTGCCGCACTCTTCGAGAATCTCTGGAAGAAGAGAATACGGCGAGAGCGACCCGCCGCTTCACGGCACCCGAGACAATGCCAGCCCAGCATCGCGACATCGGAATGGCTTCGCTGTCGGCGCTTTCAGTGGCGATCTGCCTGGCGACATCAATCTTCTTCTGGATCGCAAGCGGCTGGCCAGATGGAATGACGTTTGCCCAGATATCAGGGGTCACTTGCTGCCTCCTTGCCACAATGGATGATCCGGTTCCGGCGATGCGCAAGTTTGTCCGCGTAACGATTGGCTCAGTCATCGCAGCATTCGTCTACGGTTTCGCGATCCTTCCGGCGATCAACGGTTTCGTGCCGCTCGTCGCGGCACTTGGGCTGTTCCTGATCCCGGCGGGAATAAGTCTCGCGGTGCCGTCGCTGGCACTCGTCGGCATGGGATTGTGCATAAATTTTCCCCTTCTCCTCACACTCCAGGCACACCAGAGCAGTGACTTCATCACATTCTCGAACACGGGGATTGCCACCGTACTTGCCATGGTCTGGACGATTATAGTCTGCGGTATCTTCCGGTCCGTAAGGGCGGAGACGAACGCCAGAAGGCTTTTTTCCGTTACGCAGAGGCACGTTGCGAAAATCGCCGCCGGCAGACATGCAGACGCTCATGTCACGCACCATCACGTCATCGATATCGCCGGTCTGTTTGCTTCGCGAGCGGCAAAACTCCCATCGACTTCCGATGCCGCGAATGCCGATCTTATTCGGAATTTGCGTACAGGCCTTCATGTGGCGGAGATGCAGCGGCTTGCGGATGAAGCGTCCGAGCCAGTTCGTTGTAAAATGGAAGCCGTCTTCAAGGCAGTGGAAGGGCTATACGACCTGAAGTCCACCAGACGCCGTGAGTCATTGGAAAATGCCCTTGCGGTTTTGGACGAGCTTGTTCTTTCCGCTCCGGGCACTCTCACGGCGGCTGCGGAACGGGAGCTTC
Organism: Agrobacterium sp. LAD9; assembly: GCF_003031125.1. NCBI lineage: Bacteria > Pseudomonadati > Pseudomonadota > Alphaproteobacteria > Hyphomicrobiales > Rhizobiaceae > Agrobacterium > Agrobacterium sp. LAD9. Next base: position 248,627 of record NZ_PHGS01000029.1, read on the forward strand.
TGGTGCAGGTCGCCGCCCTTCGTCTTTGCCTTGCGCCGGACGCTGATCCGCCGGGCTTCTCGACGCCACCTGCAAGCGAGATGGCAGCATGACCGGGCAATTCGATCTCTATGGCGCCTTCCTGCCATCGTTCGCAGCGCTCGCCCTGTTCACCTACGGCGTCCTCCGCGCTCTTGCATCCGCTCTCTCCAAGATCGGGTTCTATCGGCTGGTATGGCATCGTTCGCTGTTCAACCTCGCACTCTACGTCACCCTTCTCGGCGTGTTTTCAATTGCTATGAGCTGGTTTCAAAGATGAAGAATGTCACACATATTTCGGGTCGGGTTCTTTTGACCCTGTCTATGGTCGCTTGTGCCGCGGTGCTGAGCATGCACCTATGGTCGTTTTACATGGAAGCGCCATGGACCCGCGACGCTCATGTCCGTGCCGACATTGTCAGGTTGGCTCCCGATGTCTCCGGCCCCGTCACGGAAGTTCTGGTGTCGGACAACGAGTGGGTGGAGAAAGGCGCAACGCTATTTCGTATCGAAACACTTCGTTTCGAGCTTGCACTGCGTGACGCGGAAGCCCAGGTGCGGAGCGCCAGGGCTTCCGCGGAACTGGCAAGAACCGATTTCGAACGATATCAGTTGCTCGCCTCGAAAGAGGCTGCCAGCCTGAAGCAGCAACAGCAGGCGGAAAGCCAGATGCATCAGGCAGACGCTTCATATCAATCAGCGCTTGCCACCCGGGATCTCGCCGCGCTCAACCTGGAGCGGACAACCGTGAAAGCGCCCGCAACTGGGGTCGTCACGAACTTCTCTCTGCGCCGCGGAAACTATGTCTCTTCGGGTAATGCCATCGGGGTGCTGGTAGAAAGAGAATCCATCTATATCGCAGGATATTTCGAAGAGACAAAGCTTCCCCGGCTCCACGTAAACGATCGTGTGAGGATCGACATCATGGGTGAGCCTGAACCTGTGATCGGGCACGTCGCAAGCATCGCGGCCGGCATCGAGGATCGGGAGCGCAGCGATTCCGCAGGTGCTCTCGCAAGTGTGGCACCAACATTCTCATGGGTTCGTCTGGCTCAGAGGATTCCGGTGCGGATATCGATCGACGAGATCCCTGATGGCGTGCAACTGATAGCGGGCCGGACTGCAACGGTTTCGATTGAACAAAACAGGGACTAGGTCTTATCTGGCTCTATCAACGGCGTTGTGTGATCGCTAACCGGGTTTAGTCGTAAGATTCCTGGAACCTTTCGCAGCCGATTACGACTCGGTTTGCAGCGAAATAAGCCATTGGAGCCACCTATTGCCAGCCGCCTGGGAGATACCGAGAACGACGACGCCGGCCAGCGTTCCCCGGATCGGGCCGAGGCCGCCAGGAATCACTGCTTCAAAGGCAGACAGCATACGCTCGGGGCTGGTCAATGGATCGAACGTCCCCAAGCGTATGCTGCAAAAGATTGCCGCAACGGCGGAGATGGAGCGGAACTTGCAGCCGCCGTAACGAGGCTTTCGCAATAGGACACTGTTGTCCGAATGCGAATTTTCTGCGGAACAATCTGTAGATGGTGAAGTTACCCTTCTTCAGGAGGAGGACAATCTATGACCACCAAAGCCATTTTTGCCGGAGCAGCCACTGCCCTGTCGATGCTTTTTTCCACTGCCGCATTGGCACAAACCGACCTGACGATGTGGTATCATGGTGCGGGCAATGTTGAAGAACGCAAGATCCTGGCGGGCATTATCGAAGACTTCAATTCGTCTCAGTCAGACTGGCGGGTCTCGCTTCAGGAATTTCCCCAGAGCGCATATAATGAGTCCGTCACCGCCGCTGCGCTCTCCAACAAGCTGCCTGACATTCTGGATGTCGACGGCCCGAACATGCCAAACTGGGCGTGGTCCGGTTATCTGCAGCCACTGCAGATCGATGAGGCAAAGCTTGCCAATTTCCTGCCGGGCGCCGTCGGGAAGTGGGGAGACAAGCTCTATTCAGTCGGCCTGTGGGACGCAGCCGTCGCGGTCTTTGCCCGCAAATCTGTTCTCGATGAAAATGGCATTCGCATTCCAACGCTGGACCAGCCATGGAGCGGCGAAGAATTTAATGCAGCGCTCGAAAAGCTCGCGGCCAGCGGCAAGTTCGACTATGCGATCGACCTCGGCATGGCCGATAAAACCGAATGGTACAGCTATGCCTTCAGCCCGTTTCTGGAAAGCTTCGGCGGCAGTTTGATCGACAAGGAAAATTATCAGACCGCCGAGAACGTCCTTAACGGAGACAGTGCCATCAAGTTCGGAGAATGGTGGCAGTCCCTGTTCCAGAAGAAGCTCGCACCCGGAACCTCGCAGTCGCCTGCCGACCATGAAACCGGATTTCTGGAAGGTCGCCACGCCCTGCAATGGATGGGCAACTGGGTGGCGGTGAAGGCTCTGGAGAAATATGGGGACGATCTGCTTTTCCTGCCTGCCCCTGATTTCGGGAACGGTCCGAAGATCGGTGCCGGGTCCTGGCAGTTTGGCGTGTCGGCCACCAGCAAACATCCCGAAGGCGCATCCGCCTTCATCGAATTCGCCATACAGGACAAATATCTCGCGCAGTTCTCCGATGCGATCGGCCTGATCCCGGCCACGTCTTCAGCGGCCCAGATGACGAAGAATTACAAGCAGGGCGGCCCGCTCGAGGTTTTCTTCGAGCTCTCCAAGCGTCAGGGAACATTGCGTCCGGTGACGCCAGCTTACGCCTTCATCTCGCCGGTCTTTTCCAAGGCCGTGTCCGACATTGCCAATGGCGCGGATGTGGCCGATACGCTGGACAATGCAACCGACGAGATAAACAACAACATAGAGCGTAATTCCGGTTACCAACCCAAATAGGGGCATGTGATCGATGGCGCTCTTTTCCTCAAAGGGGAAACTGACCCGGGACGGTTTCACGGGCTGGTTCATGGCTGGACCGGCCATGGTGCTGATCGGGCTGTTCCTGATCATGCCCTTTCTGCTGGGGCTCGGTTTTTCCTTCACCAACCAGCGGCTGACATCTCCCAATCCGACCGAGTTTGTCGGCGTTGAAAACTATACCCGGCTGCTGGGTATCGGCGTGCTCACGCTCGAGCCGGAAAGGGAGGCGGATGGGAGCCTCAAGCAGGGTGCGGATGGCGCCATCTCCTATCCGCGAATTCGCAATTTCACCCGCAACAATCCCGACTATCCCCATCTGGAAGGGATGCGGGAATATAAGAGCTTCACCTGGGGCGAGAACCAGATCGTCATTCTGGCGCGCGACGTTGTTTTTTTGACAGCACTCGTCAATACGCTTTCCTTCGTGGCGGTCGTTGCGCCGGTTCAGGCAGCACTTGCGTTGTTTCTTGCCCTGTTGGTGAACCAGAAGATTCCCGGCGTCACGATTTTCCGTGCGATCTACTTCATGCCTGTGGTGCTGTCGGTGGTGGTGGTGGCCCTGCTCTGGCGGTTTATCTATGCGGCGGATAACGGGCTCCTGAACAGCCTTTTGAGTTACATGAGCTTCGGGCTGTTCCAGCCTGTCGACTGGCTGGGCAGAACCGATACCGCCCTGTGGGCCATTCTGGTGATGTCAGTCTGGCAGGGCGTCGGTTTCCACATGGTCATATGGCTTTCCGGCCTGCAAACAATCTCTCCGGATCTTTACGAGGCGGCTGATATCGAAGGAGCGAGCCGCTGGCAGAAGTTCAGCATGATAACCTGGCCGCTGCTGCGCAACACGGCCGTGCTGATTATCATCGTCATTACCATGCAGGCTTTTGCCCTTTTTGCGCAGATCGATGTGATGACCAAGGGCGGGCCCCGCGATTCGACGCAGAGCATCGTCTATCAGGCGGTTGAGCGGGGATACCGACAGCAGGACATCGCGGCAGGTTCGGCAATCTCGGTCGTCCTGTTCCTGCTTGTCCTGTGCATATCGCTCACCCAGCGATACCTGACAAGGGAGAAGCAATGATGCAGGCCGGACAACGCAAAAGCCTCGCTTTTCTCATCGGCAACTATGTACTCATGCTGGCTTTCGCGGCGATCTTCATTTTGCCCCTGCTCTTCATGGGCTTCTCGTCGCTGAAACCGAACGACCAGCTGCTCAGTGATGCCACGTCGATACGAGCTTTCCTGCCGGTGGGAGACCTTTCGCTCGAAAACTACACTGCGGCTTTTGCCCGAGCGCCGATTGCGACCTTCATATTCAACTCGGTGCTGGTAACGGGCGTTACCGTCTTTCTCGCCCTGCTGCTTGGCTCACTTGCCGCCTTCGCTTTCACCTTTTTGAACTGGCGTGGAAAGGATGTTCTCTTCTCGGTCATCCTCGCCACCCTCATCATCCCCTTTGAAACCATTGCCGTGCCGCTGCTGCTGGAAGTCAACAACCTGCCATGGATCGGCAGCAATGGGTTCACCTGGGGATGGCTCAATTCCTGGCATGTGCAGATCATTCCATGGATCGCAGACGGGCTGACGATTTTCCTCTTCGTGCAATATTTCAAGGATCTGCCGAAGGAGTTGCTGGAGGCGGCGCGCATCGACGGGGCTGGCTGGCTGCGGATTTACGCTCAGGTGGTGATGCCGCTCAGCGGCCCGGTCATCGCAACGGCTGCGATCCTGAAGTTTCTCGTCATGTACAGCCAGCAATATCTATGGCCGCTTCTCGTCACCCAGTCCGAGGCCTACAGGCCGGTGATGGTGGGGCTGCAATATTTCTTCCAGCTCAACACACCCTGGGGTGAGGTGATGGCTTATCTCACCATCATTACGCTGCCGGTGCTGATCTTTTATCTCTGCCTGCAGAGGCTGTTCATCTCCAGTATCGCTGCGAGCGGGATAAAGGGATAATGCATCGGCAAGGTCGCGGCGCGAACCGTTCGGCCCCCCGAAGGCCGGCATCTTCGCTTCGCGACAGCCTGCCGCCGGATGAGTTCCCACCAAAGTTTTCTACAAGAAACTGCTGGGTCAAGCTCGGGAGGCTGGGTACGTCAACCCAAGTGAAACGCGAGGTTTCGCCAGAACTCACAATTTATTGTGGTTGCGTTATTGTGGTTGCGCTTTGAAGCAATTTGGCCTTGTTTGTGGACTTAAAATATTCACGGGGAAAGAAAACAATGTCGATAACAACAACAGCGCGCGTCACTCTGCTGGTAGGATCGCTTCTGATCGGTGCCAGTTCCGCACTTGCAGAAACAGTTCTGCACCGTGGTAATGCTGGGGAACCACAGACGCTCGATCAGGCACAAACCTCGATCAACATCGAAGCCTTTATCCTGAAAGACCTTTATGAAGGTCTCACCATTTACGATGCTGCCGGCAAGATCATTCCCGGTACGGCGGAAAGCTGGACGCTGTCTGAGGATGGCACAGTCTACACGTTCAAGCTGCGCGCGGATGCGAAGTGGTCAGATGGTACTCCGGTAACGGCTGGAGATTTCGTTTTCTCCTACCAGCGCGTCGAGGACCCGAAGACCGCGGCAAAATATGCGAATATTCTCTACCCGATCAAGAACGCCGAAAAGATCAACAAGGGCGAAACGCCGGTTGAGCAGCTCGGCGTGAAGGCGGTGGATGACAAGACCCTTGAGATCACACTCGAGCGCCCGACACCCTTCTTCGTTGAACTGCTTGCCCATCAGGCGGCTCTGCCCATCTCAAAGGCGAGCTACGAAAAGAACGGCACGAACTTCGTAAAGCCTGGTGTCATGGTCTCGAACGGTGCATACAAGCTCGAAGCGCATGTCCCGAATGACAGCCTGACGGTCGTCAAGAACACCAGTTTCTGGGACGCAGCAAACACCAAGATCGATAAGGTCATCTTCTACCCGGTGGACGACCAGGCCGCATCCGTTCGCCGTTTCGAAGCGAAGGAAATGGACCTCGCCTACAATTTTTCCGCGGATCAGATCGACCGTCTGCGCAAGGCCTATGGTGAACAGGTTCACGTTTCGCCGACCCTTGCGACCTATTACTACACCTTCGATACGCGCGAAGCGCCCTATAACGACGTCCGGGTCCGCCGAGCCCTGTCGATGGCGTTGGACCGCGATTTCCTCGCCAAGGAAATCTACAGCGGCTCTCAGGTTCCGGCCTACTCGATGGTTCCCCCCGGTATGGCTTCCTACGGCGAGCCAGCCAAGGCCGACTTTGCGACGCTGTCCCAGCTTGATCGCGAAGACGAAGCCCTCAAACTCATGAAGGAAGCCGGTTACGGTGAGGGCGGCAAGCCTCTTTCCGTCGAAATCCGCTACAACACCAACCCGAACCATGAACGCGTTGCCACCGCTATTGCAGATATGTGGAAGAACACCTTTGGCGCAAAGGTGTCGCTGGTGAACCTCGACGTCGCCTCGCACTATGGCTACCTGCAGGAAGGCGGCAAATTCAATGTCGCGCGTGCTGGCTGGGTTGCCGACTATGCGGATGCGGAAAACTTCCTCGCGCTTTCCATATCCTCCAACAAGACCTTCAACTACGCCAAGTTCAACAACGCCGAATATGATGCGTTGATGAAGAAATCCTATGACGAAAAGGATCCGGCAGCGCGCTCCAAGCTGCTGCATGAGGCAGAAACGATCCTCATGAAGGAACAGCCGGTTGCTCCGCTTCTCACGCAGGCCGATCTCTGGCTGGTTTCCAACCGCGTCAAGGGTTGGGAAGATAATGCTGCCAACGAACACCTCAGCCGCTTCCTGAGCGTTTCCGAATAAGCAGCACTGGCACGGTGGCCGAAACCACCGTGCCATGCCGGAGCCCGAAAAACCATGATCTCGTTTATTCTGCGCCGTTTGGCGAGCGCCGTGCCGACGTTGTTTATCGTCGTTACGATTTCGTTTTTCCTGATGCGTTTCGCACCGGGCGGTCCGTTCAATCTTGAACGCCCCCTGCCGCCGCAGACGATGGAAAACCTGATGAGAACCTATCATCTGGATGAACCATTGTGGCGCCAGTATCTCATCTATCTCGGCAATGCCGTCACCGGCGATTTCGGTCCGAGCTACATCTACAAGGACAACACCGTCGCCCAGCTAATCGGCAAGGGTCTGCCCTATTCGCTGGAACTCGGCAGCTATGCTCTTCTATTGGCGCTGGTGGGCGGCGTTCTTGCCGGCACCTTCGCCGCGCTCAAGCAGAACAGTGCCTTCGATTTCTCGATCATGTCGATTTCGACGGTCGGCGTCACCGTGCCGAACTTCGTTGTCGCACCGGTTCTGACGCTGATCTTCGCCGTCATGCTCGGGCTTCTGCCGGCAGGCAGCTGGGGCGACGGATCGCTGCGATATCTCATTCTTCCAATGATCGCGCTCGCTTTGCCGCAGCTTGCGGTTATCGCGCGCCTGACGCGCGGTGCCATGATCGAGGCATTGCGGATGGACCATATCCGCACCGCCAAGGCCTACGGTCTTCCAGCGCGCAGCGTGGTGGTGTTCCACGCCATGCGCGCGGCGATGCTGCCGGTCGTTTCTTATCTCGCGCCCTGTGCCGCAGCCCTGCTCACCGGTTCGGCGGTCGTCGAGACGATCTTCACGATCCCCGGCGTCGGCCGCTATTTCGTTCTTGGCGCCATCAATCGTGACTATACGCTGGTGATGGGAACCGTCGTTCTCGTCGCCATTTTTGTCATCGTGTTCAATCTCGTGGTCGATATTCTCTACGGCCTGCTCGATCCGAGGGTCAGACATGACTGATATCTCCGGCAATATTGCCCCTCAACCATCGGTGAAAAGCCGAAGCCTGTTCCAGCTGGCAGCCCTGCGTTTCAAACGAAACAAGGCGGCCATGGCTGGCTCCATCATGCTCGTGCTGATTACACTTTTCTCATTTATCGGTCCGAATTTCCTTACGCACACCTATGATCAGGTGTTTTCATCCTATGTCTCCGTGGCGCCAAGCCTTGAGCCACGCCCGGATGTGAACAACCTTCAGGGCGTGATGGAGGGCGTCGCAGGCCGCGCGCGCGTGGAACTGAAGGAATTTTCCGTGGAGGGGCAGACCTTCACGGCAACCATCACCTCCAGTAGCCCGATCGACCCGCGCGCGACACGTTATTTCGACCGCGCCAACGAATTCGAAAATACGAAGGTCGTCGCCACCGAAGATGAAGGCCGGACGCTGAAGCTGGAAGGCGAGGTAAACCGCGAATACTTCTTCTTCGGTACGGATTCGAACGGTCGCGACATGCTGGCTCGCGTGATGCTGGGTGGGCAGATCTCGATCACCGTCGGCGTTCTCGCCAGTCTCGTTTCGCTTGGGATCGGCGTCGTTTACGGCGCGACTGCGGGGTATATCGGGGGGCGTGTCGACAATGTGATGATGCGTTTCGTCGAAATCCTCTATTCGCTGCCCTTCGTCTTTCTGGTGGTCGTTCTGGTGGTCTTTTTCGGCCGCAGCTTTATCCTGATCTTCCTGGTCATCGGTGCCGTGGAATGGCTGGATATGGCACGTATCGTGCGTGGCCAGACGCTTGCCTTGAAACGGCGGGAATTCGTGAGTGCTGCCCAAGCCCTGGGTTTGAGCGACTGGCAGATCATCCGCCGCCACATCATTCCCAATACCATCGGGCCCGTCGTCGTCTTCGTCACCGTTGTCGTGCCCAAGGTCATTCTTCTGGAAAGCTTCCTCTCCTTCCTCGGTCTTGGCGTGCAGGCGCCGTTGACGAGCTGGGGCGCGCTGATTTCCGAAGGTGCCAACAATATCCAATCGGCACCATGGCTCCTGATATTTCCGGCGATCTTCTTCGTGCTGACCCTGTTTTCGCTCAATTTCGTGGGCGATGGGTTGCGTGATGCGCTCGATCCCAAGGATCGTTGATATGACCAAGACATCTGAAACCATCCTCACCGCCCGCAATCTCAAGGTCGATTTCACCACGCCTGATGGCACGGTGAATGCCGTTAAAGGCATCGATCTTGACGTCAAACCGGGGGAAACGCTCGCCGTTGTCGGCGAATCCGGTTCCGGCAAAAGCCAGACCATGATGGGCATCATGGGGCTGCTTGCATCCAACGGCGTTATTGAGGGCTCGGCAAAATATCGCGGGCGCGAGCTGATCGGTCTGCCGGTCAGCAAACTGAACGACATCCGCGGCGCGAAAATCACCATGATTTTCCAGGAGCCGATGACCTCGCTCGATCCCCTCTACAGGATAGGCGCGCAAATCGCCGAACCGATCATCCACCACAAAGGTGGCAGCAAAAGACAAGCGCGTGCACGCGTTCTCGAACTCCTGAAGCTCGTGGGAATTCCTGATCCGGAGCGGCGCATAGACAGCTACCCACACGAACTCTCCGGCGGCCAGCGCCAGCGCGTCATGATTGCCATGGCTCTCGCGAATGAACCGGACATTCTGATTGCAGATGAGCCGACGACTGCGCTCGATGTAACGATCCAGGCGCAGATTCTCGACCTTCTGAAGTCGTTGCAGCAACGCTTCGGCATGGCCATAGTCCTGATCACGCATGATCTCGGCGTTGTCCGCCACTTTGCCGATCGCGTCGCCGTCATGCGCCGCGGCGAGATTGTCGAGACCGGCACGACGGAGGATATCTTCGATCGTCCGCAGGCGGAATACACCAGGATGCTTCTTGACGCAGAACCCAGCGGGCACAAGCCTGCAGTCGGTAAAGAGGCGCCGATCGTTCTTTCCGGCCAGAACGTGACAGTCGATTATAAAATCCCCGGCGGCTTCCTGTCGAAGCCCAGCAGGTTTCGGGCCGTCGATGACGTCAATCTCAGCCTTCACCAGGGACAGACCATCGGCATCGTCGGTGAATCGGGATCGGGCAAGTCCACGCTCGGTCGCGCGCTTTTGCGTCTTGCCCATGCAAATGGCCGCATTTTCTTCGGCGCGACGGAAATCAGCGGCCTCGACCGAAAGGCCATGCGGCCTTTGCGACGGCATCTGCAGCTGGTGTTCCAGGATCCTTATGGCTCTCTCTCGCCCAGACAGACGGTCGGAGAAATAATCACCGAAGGTCTGTTCGTGCATGAGCAGCAACTCAGCCGGGCGGAGCGTGACAAACGCGCAATCGAAGCGCTGAAAGAAGTCGGTCTCGATCCCGCCGCCCGCAACCGTTACCCTCACGAGTTTTCAGGCGGACAACGTCAGCGTATCGCAATTGCCCGCGCGATCATCCTTAAGCCTGATGTCGTCATTCTCGACGAACCTACATCGGCGCTGGACCGATCCGTTCAGGGCCAGGTTATTGACCTGCTGCGCGATTTGCAAAAAACGCACGGCCTTTCTTACATCTTCATCAGCCACGACCTTTCTGTCGTCAAAGCCATTTCGGATTACGTCATCGTCATGAGAAACGGGAAGATTGTGGAGGAGGGAGAAACGGACGACATATTCAACAGGCCGACGGCGGAATATACCGAAACACTCATCAAATCCGCGTTCTCGGCGGGAGTCGCACGGTAGATTAGCGCCCGACAGTGCCGGACTACCCCTCTTGGCAGGGCACAGGACCATCACGTCCGCGCTGTTCTTCCGGGTCTCGGTCTTTCGTCGAAAGCGGTCTATCCCTGTGATCCTGTAAATCCAGCTTCTGTATAATCTCAGGCATTGAGAGGTTGGAGATTTGGCGACCATTGCGGTTTGACGGAATATCGTAATTTCCGAGATCCAGAAACGCCAAAAAGGGCTCTGAGTTGTCTCGGAGCCCTTTGATATGTTTGGTAGGGTTTGG